>JAFGQX010000067.1 GCA_016935455.1 Microcaldota archaeon | reverse complement strand
GCCAGCAACACATTCAATTTTTTCTTTATTTTTAAAAAGCATAAAACCCTGCTTTCTTTTCTCAATCATCTCCTGAAGAATTGATGCTTTGTTCTCTCCAGATAAACAGGAAAAAATCTCATCATATGTGAGCATAGAAACATCTTTCAAATTAAGACCAAGCCTTTTGCCAACTTCCGCAAAAAGAGGCTGAACATAAAAGATTCCTTTTCTTCTGTAATCATCCCTCGCATCTTTGATATGAATAAACTTCCTATTCAATTCAATTAATCTTTTTTCCTGTTCAGAAAGTTCAAAATTGGCATATGCTTTTTCTCTTTCTTCGGGCAGATTGTCATAGTATTCATGCATTTTATCTTTTGAGAGGGGGGCATTATGGAGGTCAAGGCAGGAAAGCCATTTATAATCATTCCAAATTTTTAGGAATTTGTCCTCAGTATAATCTAATTTGAGTTTTCTAAGTTTATCATTTAATACAAATAGTTCTGATTTGTTTGAAGGAGAAGAGACGTAGTTCATAAATTCGTTAAATTGATTTTGTTCATATGATCTCTGTTTCTGTTTAAGGAGTTCTCCTGACTTTTCTGAGATAACATCGTTTAAAACAAACATTTCCCATAAGTATGAAGTGTAATCCCTCCAGCATAAAAAGAATTCTTTATAGATTTTCAGAAGCTGGCTTCCGGCAATATTGGGTAAATCCAGTCGGTTCAGTTTAAAGGCAATTCCAGTGTATTCTTTTCCCTTCTGGTGGAAAATATTTATCTCTTTCTCAAGAGAAGAATTATTTTCCAATAATTTATTCAGTTTCCCAATTAGAAAATTCCATTCTTGTTTTTCAATAAAATGCCCTTCATTCTTATTGTGGGGGTGAAAAAGCTGTTTTCTGATTCCTGAACAAATACCTTTTCCCTCGCTTCCTATTGCTCTGAATACTGCATCACAATACTGAACAGAATAATCTCTTGTGAAAGTATTAACCCACTCCATATTTCTAAAAAAAGACACAAATGGTTTTTATTTCTTCCATCCCTTATTCTCTTCAATGATTCCCGAAATAGCTGAATTAATAAAATGTTCAATCGAAGGATGCCTTGAAGACGAGATTTCCATATCTTTCTCGGGAGGGATTGACTCAACAATCCTTGCTTCGGTTGCATCAAAAAACTGCACTGCTCACTTATTCTCCTGCGGTACTGAAAAAAGCCAGGATATGGAATATGCCGGAAAAATTGCCTCTGAATTAAATCTTCCGTTAAACAAAATAATATTGGAAGAAAACGAAGTCATCGCACTTTATGAAGAAGTATACAAAATAGTGCCTGTTAGTCTGCTGAAGATTGGGATACTTGTTCCTCTTTATGCATGCGCAAAAAAAGCAAAAGAAAAAGGACTGGAGGTTATGCTCTTCGGCTCAGGTTCAGAAGAATTGTTTATAGGTTATAACAGATATTACACTTACTATGAAGAAGGAAAAGAGTTGGATTCAATACTCAAAGAAGAATATAAAAATCTTCTAAAAAACGGCGGTGATGCGGGGATGGTTGCAAAGGTCTGCAGAAAAGCAGGAATAGAAGCAAGATTTCCATTCATAAACAAAAAACTTTCGGACTATGTTTTTTCAGTCCCTGTTGAAAAAAGGATGGAGGAAAGGGAGCTTAAAAAAGGGCTTTTACGGGAAGCTGGAAAACTTCTCAGGATTCCGGAAACTGCAGTTCAAAGAAAGAAAAAAGCCGCACAATATGGAAGCGGGGTTCATAAAATACTTATGAAACATTCAAAAGAGATAAACGAAAAGTTTTCTGAAAAAAAATAGGATTATTTCTTCTTTTTAGAAGTTTTTTCTCCGGCCTTTGTTTCTCTCTGCATTATATCCTCTTTAACTATGTCCTTAAACAGCTGGTCCCACTTTTTCTGGACTTCTTTGAAATCCACTTCCCCAGTTTCTTTTTCCATAGATGAAATGAGCCGGTTTGCATAGGTATTGGCTTTCAGAACAAAATCCAGCTCCCGGAGTATTTTGTCATCCATCTTGACTGAAGTCCTATAGATATCGTCATAGACTTTTCCCTTGAAGAATGCCTGGAGGATATACTGCTCGGGGCTGATGCCTGTTTCTTCACTCCTTCGTATCAAAGCAGGGGGAAGGAATTTTATATCCAGTTCCTTTTCAAGTTTTGAGAGATTCAAAGTGCTGAAATCTCTTTTAACCGCTTCCGGATTCTTGAGGAATTTGGGCTCATAAATACAATCATCAATATCATTTCCTCTTCTGAATCTGAATACCTCCACAAACCTTTTTTCCGAAATATCGGATTCATATTCATACCCAAGGACCCTGTGGATTATTCCTTTCCTTCCAAATTTTATTTTCTTTAAAAATGTATATCTGTCCGTTGCAAACATTGAAGCTGCGGGAATTCCGAATACCAGCTCCAGCCTGTCCTGAATATCCCTCAGGGATTCGGCATGAAGGTTGTAAAGAAGGAAAACGCCCGGCTGGGTGTTCAGAAGATTGATTATACCCTGAACAGCAGTTCTGGACCTTACTTCGTTGATAATAAGGGCTGCATCACCCATTCTTAAAAGTGCATTTGCCATTGAAACAAGGTCAAGCTCTCCGCCAGCTCTTTGCGCCCCTGCTTCAAGCTCCGAGGACTGGACCCTTGCAGCACCTATGTGGAATCCTCTTTTTCTGAATGCTCTTACGGGGATTTCTTCTATATCCTGTATTGGAATAATTCTCCTCGCAGTGCCGATTGCGGTTATTTTTGCAGCTGTAAATGCAGTTTTACCCACCCCTTTAAGGCCGAGAACAGCTTCGCTGCTTCCCAGACTCACCATCACGTCATCATAACCCGCAAAAAACGGGCTGAAGGATTTATAGTACAAATACTGCGGATATGTAAAGGGGGTTTCCTTCATCAAACGAAGCGCGCCCTGAAGTTCCTCAAAGGTTGCCGGAGGCCTCTGGATATGGCATCTCATCATATGCCTTTTCAGAACCACATCCGCGATGGGATTATTATCATCAAATTTTTTCCCCGGCCTTGTCCTTATTATATTCATAAATGCATTTTCAAGAAGCTCGCGGTTGTATCTGTATAATGTATGGCACAAACCGAATCTTGAATGCTCCACATATATTGGGGAATTTTCACTGTCAATATAAATATCTGTTATGTGCTCCTTGTCAAGTGAAATGTTTTCTATGTATGCACCCAACCCGACAAGCCAGGAAGCCGCTTCACGCCCCATTGCAAGAGCCTGCGGGGGGGTTATCTGTATCCCCCTCATTATTGCCTGATCAATAAAGAATTGGCGGTATTCCCTTGTTTTAAGATTGAAGGCGATGTTGAAATCAGTTATATCGTCAAATGTATCTCTCATGTGCTCGGCTATAACTGAGGCAAGCATTTTTTTGAGGTCTTTTGCAAGGCCTTTTATTTCGGGATTTTCCTGAACATAAAGATATGCGTCCTCTCCGGGAATCTCGTATACCTGGACTTTTAATCCGTACTGGAGTTCATAGCTTCCTTCCGGGTCTTTGACCGGTTTTGCATTCTTGGGGACATCAAGTATGATTGAATCTACAAAATACAGGCTCTTTAAACCAGTGAGGGAGAGAAATGCTTTTCTCAAATCTCCTGTTTGTTTCACCAGTTTGTAGAGCTTTGTTTCCATAAATCTTTTGAGAATTCCCTTAACCCAGGATTTAAATGTTGAATGCCCCTTTGTAAATATGTCTTTTTCCGGGAGGGGCTCCTTGTAATCTGAAAGCTTTTTCTCTGCAAGTAAAGGGTCCATAAAAAGATATTCATAAAATTTGCGTATTGCTTCCCTTCGGGAATCATAATGCGGGTCTTGTTTAAGGCCATAAATGTCTGCTCTTAAAAGAATTTCTTCCATCTTGCGGATGATGCCTGCATACTCAGTAAGCACCTTTGTTTCCTCTTCGCTGAGTTCAATAACAATTTCCTCCTCATACCTTATTGTGGTTATAGGCGATTCAATTGTTGACAGATCTTTGAGATGAAGGTTAAGAAACTCAGGAGACGCAAATTCATAAGGGCATTTTGCCATATCCAGTATCGCCCTAGTTCCTTCAAGATAAACATTGCACATGAGCGTATAACTTATCTGAGATTTTTAAATATTTGCCGACACTGAATTAGAAGGGAAGAAAGATGATTTGGTTTTACAGTTCTCTGGCAGGTGCATTCTTCAGCGCGCTTTATTTTGCACTTATAAAAAAAGAAGAAGAAAGGATGGATTACATTGTTCTTATAGGTGCGGTTTATCTGCTTATTGCTCTGATTCTCGGAGCAGGGCTTTTCCTTACTGGGATTCCTGAAATCGGCGAAGGCTTTGCAGGTGCGTTTCTTGGGATGCTGGTGCTCAATATAGGCACTACATTTCTTTTCCTTGAGGCATTAAAAATATCGGATATCTCAATCTCTCTTCCGATGACTGCATTTACACCGCTGTTTCTTATCTTTACCTCCCCGCTTATCAACGGCGAATTTGCTGACGGGATGGGGATTTATGGGATACTGCTTATTGTTGCCGGGTCTTATATCCTCCATCTGAAAGAAGAGAAGGGCATAATGGGGCCACTAAAGAGCATAATCCAAAACAAAGGCTCGTTATACATGCTTATTGTTGCATTTATCTGGAGTTTTTCTGCAAATTTTGACAAGATTGCATATATTAATTCAAACTCATTCTTCTACGGAACTTTTCTTTATCTGGGTATGGGGCTGTTTTTTGCGGTTTATGCACTAATGAAGAAAAAGGATATTGCCAGGCAGGTTAAGAAGGGATTTCCTGGGATCGTAAAAATCTCCGCTTCATGTATTCTTACTTTTCTTTTAATCACCTTCTCGTATTCCTTTGCAATTGTCCCTTATGTGATTTCCATAAAAAGAATGAGCGCACTTTTCGGGGTTGTTCTGGGTGGCGTGATGTTTAAGGAAAAGAATATTGGAGTAAGATTTATAGGAGCGCTTGTGATGGTTGCAGGGGCAGTAACAATCGCATTGGGCACCTGACTGGCGGAGAGTGGATTAATTTTTAAATCTGCATCCACATAATGTAAAACGAATGAGCGGGATAAAACAGATAGGGGCAAGGCTTTCAGATATTCTTGAAATGTTTTCTTATTTTAACATTATTCCTGCAGTCGTGCCTTTGATAATTTTTGGTACTGACAAATGGGAACTTTCCGGATATTTTCTTCTTCAGGGTGTTCTTATGTGGATTCTTGCATTCCTGCTCAGGAAAATATGCGGGGAAGAAAAGGAATCTGATTTTCATCTTAATGTAATTGCTATTTTTATTGCATGGCTTCTCATCCCGCTGCTGAGCTGCATCGTATATTATATTGACGGTCTTCCGCCTCTTGATGCTTACTTTGAAAGTGTCTCTGCATGGACAACAACAGGCCTAACAATGTATTCAAATCTGGATATGGCAGCCCCGCATATTTTATTCTGGAGAAGTTTCCAGCAGTGGATGGGTGGACTTGGGATTGTAGCTTTCATCTTCTTTTTGATAGATAAAAATTCCAATCTTGTTGCATTCAGCAAAACGGAAGGGAGAGAGGAGTTTATAAGGCCCACGATAAGAAGCAGCCTTAAGGAGATAATCAAAATATATTCCATTTATACGTTTATAGGTGTCGCACTGCTTTCTTTTACAGGGCTGGATTTCTTTCACGGAATAAGCATAATTATGAGCGCCATTTCCACAGGCGGTTTTGCTCCGTATCAGGAATGGATGCTCAATGAGATTCAAAGCGGAATTGTTATGCTCTTTATGCTTGCAGGGGCGACATCATTTCTCTTCCACCACCGGATTTTTGAAGGGAAATGGGAAATAATAAAACGTTATGCGCCTCTTCAGGCAATAATTGCCCTTTCAATTATCAGTTTCGGAGTGGGCGTTTATTCCGGCCTGGACCCGTTCAATTCTCTTTTTCACGCCGTTTCAGCAGCAACTACAACCGGATTCTCAAAAATAACGATTGATGCCGGAATGGGGCTGTATTTTTACGCGCTTCTCATACTGATGATGATTGGCGGAGGCCTCGGCTCAACCGCAGGGGCAATAAAAATAGACAGGATAATCATATTCATAAAAGGAATAAAACTTAAAATACGGAAGGCACTTCACCCTCCTGATGCTGTTGTCATTGAAAGGTATATGAATCAGACCATAAAGGATGAACACATAATTCACGCTTCGGTGGTGATAATACTGTACCTTCTGCTTTTTACACTCGCATCTGTAGCTGTAAGCATAGAAACAGGAGATATGAACACTGCAATGTTTGAAGTTTCATCAGCCCTGGGAAATGTTGGGCTTACAGCCGGACTTGTCGGACCGTCAATGAGTTCCGCATTTAAAGCGCTGTTCATATTCATAATGGTCGTAGGCAGACTTGAAGTGCTTACATTTCTCATATTCATAGGTTCTCTTACAAGACTGTTTAGGTGAAAACATGCATGCTGTAATAATAGGCGGAGGAAAGTTCGGGGCAAGACTGGTGTCCCATCTTGCAGAACATAACTGGGACGTTGTTCTTATAGAAAGGGATGAAGAAATTGCTGAAGAGATAACTGAGAAATACGGGATAATGGTGCTTAAAGGAGACGGAACCAAAATCGAACTGCTGAAGCAGGCCGGCATAGAAAAGGCAGATGTTTTTGTAGCTGCAACAGGTGTTGAGGAAGTTAATGTAATAAGCGGACTCATAGCAAAAAAATACGGAATAGGAAAAGTAATAGTGAGAATAGGAAACGCCGACTACAAAGAGATACTTGAAGGGTTCAGCATAGATTATGTTCTTCTTCCCGAAGTAACTGCTGCAGATTATGTTTTTGATGTGGTAATCTCCACGGAGCTGGAATCAGTTAACCAGATTCCTATGAAAGGAGGTGCAAGGATTATATCGTTCGTAGTTCCTTCGGAATCCGACCTTGTAGGGATGAAGATAAAGGATATAAAAATAAAGGAAGGGGAAGCCGGGATAATGTCTATATTGAGGAAAAAAACAAACAAAATGCTAATTCCTGTTTCAGATGACGTTATTGACGAGGAAGATACCGTTTACATAATCACAAACGAAAAGTATATGGACAAACTTGCAAAGATATTCCATTAAAAAGCAATTCCCAGCCAGTGGAGGATTAACACAAACACCACTCCCGGGATTCCTCCAAAAGCGACTATAAGGATTGAAAGCAGGTCAACCTTTACCTGTGCAATATTAAACAGGCTAAATATCCAGAAAATTATGAGTCCTGCTATTGAATTAAGGAGCAGAGGCATTATTTTTTTTATTACTTCATAGGCAAGTGCAAAAAAGATTAGAAAAAGAAGCAAAGTAAGAAATTCTATTACCATGAAAAAGAAATAACAAAGAAAAAATAAAAAGGTTAGCTCATTACATAGGCGGCATTCCGCCCATGTCTCCCGGAGGCATTGCCGGTGCCTTTCCTCTTGAACTTATTATATCGTCAATCCTTAAAATGAGTCTTGCAGTCTCTGTCGCAGAGGATATCGCCTGTTTTTTGACTCTTGAAGGCTCAAGAATGCCTGCCTTGAACATATCATCCACTTTTCCATTCATTACATCAACACCGAAATGAAGGCCTTCCTTGGAGGTGTGTTTATTCTTAAGAGATACCAAAGTGTCTATGGCGTCCATTCCTGCATTCTCAGAAAGTGTTCTCGGGATTGTTTCAAGAGCATCTGCGAATGCCTGTATTGCAAGCTGTTCTCTTCCTCCGATTTCAACTGCATATTCCCTCAAAAGCTTGCTGAGTTCCATCTCAACTGCTCCACCACCGATTACAAAACTGCCGTCTTCAAGAGCCGAGGAGACTGCACCAACGGAATCAACAACTGCCCTTTCTACTTCGGAGACAACATGCTCGGTTCCGCCCCTCACAAGGAGGGTTACGCTTTTGGGGTCTTTGCATTTTTCTACAAACACCATTGCTTCTCCTGCTATCTTTTTCTCTTCAACCATGCCTGCATAACCGAGTTCATCTGAAGTTAAACCGTCAAGCGAAGACACAACTTTTGCTCCTGTTGCTCTTGCAAGTTTTTCCATATCTGATTTTTTGACTCTTCTTACAGCTGAAATTCCTTCTTTTGCAAGGAAGTGCTGAACAAGGTCGTCTATTCCTTTCTGGCAGAAAACAACATTTGCTCCTGCATTCTTTATCTTGCCGACCATGTCCCTCATCATCTTCTCTTCCTGTTTTAAGAAAGCATCCATCTGCTCGGGAGAAGTGATTTCAATCTTTGCATCAACCTCTGTTTTTTCAATTTCAAGGGCAGAGTCAATTAATGCAATTTTTGCATCGGCAACTCTCTTGGGCATACCTGCATTTACCACTTCTTTGTCAACAAGAACGCCGTTTATAAGCTGGGAGGACATAACAGTTGCACCGGATTTCTTTTCAATTTTTATGAGTTCCGTATCCACAACATACTTTGAATTTTCTTTCTCTGAAACCTGCTGGACTGCATCAACAACCAATTTTGAGATCATTTCCTTTTCCTGGTCACTTCCTATGCCTTTGGAACCCATTGCAACAAGAGCAATTTTATTAAGTGTATCCTTGTCTTCAGGAGTAACCTTCTTGGAAACTGAAGGGAGAAGCTCTTCAATCTTCTTGGATGCTAATTCATAACCCTTTATTACAGTTGTCGGATGTATATTCTGGTCTAAAAGGTCCGCTGCTTTTTTAAGAAGATTTCCTGCAATGACAACTGAAGTGGTTGTTCCGTCGCCTACCTCTTTGTCCTGTGTTTTTGCAATCTCCATCATCAGCTTTGCGGCTGGATGGTCAACATTCATTTCCTCAAGGATAGTTGCTCCGTCGTTTGTGATTACAATGTCCCCAAGGTCTGAAACAAGCATTTTGTCCATTCCTTTTGGACCCAAAGTAGTCTTGAGTATATTCGCAACCGCATATCCAATAGCCATGTTTATTCTCATGGCGTCTCTTCCTAAAACCCTCTGTGCTCCTTCAGGAAGCACATATGTCTGGTCTCCGCCTACATTTTTAGCCATTCAATTCACCTTTAATCTAAATTTACTTTTAATATAATTCTAATTTATAGAAGTTGTAGGATTTGTATGAACAGAAAGTTATTTAAAACTAATTAAAATCCAAAATCAGAAGATAAAATAAAAAGAAAAAAAAGTTGCTCCGACTAGTGGAGTTCAACGTATACTGTGTATGTCTCAACCGGACCTGCACCTACACCATAGTCAGTAGGCAGTATCAGCTCGTAGTTGTAGCCCTCGCCTCTATAGTTGGTTCCTGCAACGGTCATGTTGGTACAGAACGCATAATTGTCCTGTGAACCTGCACCTGCAACAACATTAACTGCATATGATGTGTATGTACTTGAACTCTGGTGAGGTGCTGAGGCAGTGCTTGCCAGTGCAGTACCAAACAGGTTGAAGTTTGCAGTTTCATTGTAGGTGTTGGTTGCGTTATCGGAAACAGAACCAAATGCCCAATCAGTGTTTATGTTTACTGCAGTTGCTGCAGTAAGTGCAGCCCATGTTGCTGCTGCGTTTGTTGAAACACAAATCTGACTGTTGTCCTGAAGAACATATGTCCACTTGTACAGGTAGTAGGAAATTGAACCAGAGTCATTTGAAAGTACTAAGAAGGAGTTGCTCAGGTTACCGAACACGCCTGCCCATCTTTCAGTTGACTGGTTAACATTTATGTCAACCTGAGAGGTATTACCACCTTCTGTGGTAAAGTCAGAGTCACTTGCTGAATATGTGTATCCATCCCATTTTGCTGTTTCAGTTACATCCGGGTTGTCTACTGCTGCGAATGCAAATCCGAAAAGCAATAATATTGCCATTAAATAAATCATACCTTTTTTCATAAGGTCACCAAATGCAGATAGGAAAATAAGATTTATAAATCTTTCTCCAAGTTCTCTCGAAAATAGTGGTAAAGAAATAAAGAAATGGTTATTTGGTTTTTTTCTTTTTCTTTCTTCTTTTCCAGAAGAACCAAATAAGGAGAAGTACTGCAACCAGAAGGACCAATAATATCAGCCAAAGGTAATCCGCACCGCCTATCTGGACAGGATAAATCCCTTCTTTGTCAAGGAACCCTTCTCTTCCTCCGTAAGTTGCATCTATCGACATTTCCGAAGGAACCTTTCCCTCTGGAAGAAGCTCATCAACCTGAATTACGTTATTTTCATACGGGTCAAGCTGAATTACTGCAGGAAAGTCAATTGTAAATATCTTTCCTTCTGAATCAGAATACTTAATTGAATAATAGAAATACAGTGTCTGATTAGTGGGGTTGGACGCGGTAAATGAAAGTTTATTCTTGTCCGGAAGATATAATGCATCATATACCTCTAATTCAGTTAAATCAACAAATGCGATTGAAGAGACAATTCCTTCACTGCTTACGACTTTTTCAACTGTATGAACTGAGCTGGAATAAAAAACATCTGTTTCCTGATATAAAGAACCTTCATCTAATCCGCCTATATTCGTGGTGAAAGATTTTGATTCACCAGGTTTAAGAATAAGAAAATCATCTTGTGCAAATGTTTTGAAAAATTTCCCGTTTAAATCAAGTGTTGAGAGAAATTTAACGAATGCAACCGTTTCTCCGGTGTTTTTAATGACCAGTTCATACTCGCCGGTTTCAGGATTGTAGTTGATATCAAGAATGACTACCGAAACTTCATAGCCCGGAAGTTTGTAAACTTCTGAAGGGATAATCTCGCTTCCTTCAACAGCCTGCACCTTACCAAACTTGACTATTACTCTCATCTCTTTTCCTTCTTCTGCTTCAATAGCTTTCTTCATATCATATACTGCCTGCCAGTATTGGGGGATCACCAATATTGAACGCTCATAATCTCCGCTGTTCAGCTGGTTTATAAAAAATTCTTTGGTTATTTCAGGAACCGTATATCCTGTGAGAATGACGAGTACATCGGCCTCCCCGCAGGTATCTTCCAAAGACACATAATCTGTTATTATGAATGTGTTGCATTCTTGTGCACTGCATAATTCTTCAGCTATGACCAAATTGTCTTCGTATTTATCTCCGGTACCTAATTCAGAAAAGGAGAATCCTTCAGCTTTAATTGAATCTTTGACATCCTCGTCAACATATCCAAATACCAGCAAGCTGGAAGGGGGATTTTTCTTAAGGAATGAAATTAAATTCTCCTTATTTTCTTTGTCCCCGTATAAAATAAATGAATTTGTTTCCTTTGCATAGGGGAGCACTGAAAGAAGATTTCCTGAATATTTTGAGTCAACAATGATAAACTTTTTTATTCCCGTTTTTTCGGCCATAAAAAGATTGAATTCAAGGGGATTAACAGAAATGTACTTTGTAACTTCATACTTTGTTTTAAACAGCTTCTCATAAAAGTCCCCGAGATACATCGGTTCTTTTTCTGACTCAATGTAAATTATTTCTTCAGTATTGGTGTTTATTTTTGACAGGACATAATCTCCGGTGTATGTTTCATAAAAAAGAATAAAGTCGTCTCCTGTAGAATGGGCATAACTGAGCGCGGTGAATACATCCCTGTGGTCCTGAGAATTAATGATTACCGTGGGATAAACCAGACCCAGCAATAAAAATGCACATAGTAGAAACAAGAACTTTTTCATAAAAGAAGATAAATCAATTAGATTTTAAAAGTTATTTATACTAATGGCCTAAATTCAGTGAAGTCTGGCCCGAAGTTTGGTGGTTCTTTGTTCCATTTTTTGATTCTCTTCTTTTTTCATATACGGCACAGAACATACTATGGTGCCCGTCAATATCCGATGTCGCCTGAAAAAGTCTGTGGAAAGCATTATTGCCGATACTCCTAACCTCATGGTCCGTATGGTCAAAGTCCAGCCCGTGAAAGTTGGGTTCAAATAAAACGGCATCAATAAGATGGATATCTCCTCGGATGTTGAAAAGCGCCGGGTCTTCCCCTACAACTACAAGATACCCGTTTAATGCAAGAGTATTAAGAGCAACCTGCTCCAGCATTCTTCTCTTTGCATTGCACCCTTTGATAACATCTAATGTTTGGGACAACAGTACCACGTCCATATCTGAAAAAGACGGGTCTGACGAGAGGACATCAGATATTAATATGTCAACCATATTATGGTAACTCTGTGTGACAAGGAGACTATCCTTAAGTTCAGAAAATGACAATCTCTGGGATGCAGTATTGCACATCCTTTTGGAAGAATCATTTATAAATATCTCAAACTGCAAATCGGGATTTGATTTTTTGATAATGTTCAAAAACCTGAGAAGAACACTTCCATCCCCGACTGACGGGTCAAGTATCTTTATTTTTCCCGTTGTCTGGAATGTATCCGCCAGGCTGCTTCCGTGCCATCCGGACCATAGGACTTTTTCTGCTGCATCAATGTGTGCCTTCATATCTTCAGGATAATTAACCCATCCGTCATAAAGAATTGTATTCAGACGGTGCCTGAACTTTGCCCTTTCTTCGTCAGGAAGCCCATCAATAATATGCTGGATTTTCGAACTTAACTTAAGATAAATTTGATGGTGGACTAAACCGGCTATATTTCCAATGAGAACCCTGTCTCTATCAACTGAACCTACACTGGGGGATAAATCAGAATATAAGGCAAAGAGTTCATTCAATCTGTCCGTCTTCAGGCCAGCATAGCTGAGTTCTCTTTCAAAATCTATCGTTGGAAAATCAGAATGTTCAAGAAAATCCCTAAGGCATTTGATTGGAGAATGTTCTCCTTTCCTATTCTGTTTTTTCCTCTTTCTAACTCTCTTGTTGGGTGGTGGTTTTTGAACACTGACCTGTTGCATACACTAATATATACTAACAAAAACATTAAAAATAGAATGTATAAAAAGTGCCCGTTAAATTTTTTGGAATACGACAGTACATTCGTTGATTTGTTAATTAAACACATATATTTAAATTGATTATGTTTTTTTGCACATAAAATTAAAGATAATATATTAATAATTCCACAAATAAAAGATAATTGGGTGGTTGCATGCTGGGGTTTTTTAGAACGCTTTTGATGAATGATAAGGGAACTTTGAGTGCTTCAGAGTTCGAATACATGATTGATATGATAGATTCCGCAAGTTCAAGAGCAGCATATAATGAGAGTATAAGAACAAATATGCTGGATATTACAAGAAAAGTGGAAAATGCGCTTGTCTATGACCCGACCGTATTTTCCAAGAGATCTCTTGAAAAGGCAGTAAAGGCATTGAACAGGGCAAAGGTTCACGCCCTAACTACAGGACATCCTGAGGACTATGCTCTTTTCCTCAGACTCGACAGAATTACAAAAAGAATCAAAAACATGGGTTAAACAGATACTTCCCCTATCAGATAAATAGAACCGGTGGCAAGGATAAGGTGGTCATCCTTCGCCACCACTTTTTCTATATAGTTTAGAGAGCTTTTTATATCATCATTTACAACAACCTTTGTGAATTTCTTTGCATAATCCGCAACCAGCTCCGGAGATTCGGCTCTTGGGGAATTCGGTTTTGTTATCACCATAGTGGAACATTTTGGAGCGAGGAGGCGCACCATCTCCCTCCAGTTCTTGTCTTCAAGAACTCCAAAAAGACAGACTATATTTTTATTTCCGAACAAATGAAGGTTGCTGGTAAGTGTTCTGATTCCTGCAGGATTATGTGCCGCATCAATAACAAAAAGGGGCTTTCTCCTTATTATCTCCATTCTTCCATTTATCTTTGACTCGAAGATTCCTTCCCTTATACTCCCCTCATCAATACCAAGCTCCTCTGAAGCACGCACCGCAAGTGAGGCATTAACTGCCTGAAAACTGCCAATCATTTTTGTTTTCAGATTTTTTATTTCTTTTTTTCCTGAATAATCAAAAGAATTTCCATGAATACTGCCTTTGATGTTGGAAATTTTAAAATCATCTCCAAGAGCATAAACATTTCCGTGTTTTTTTATTTCCTTGAGAGCATCGCCTTCGGCACCGGTTATACACACTCCCTTCTTTATTATCCCTGCCTTCTCCCTTGCAACTTCTGGGATTGTCTCCCCCAGCCACCTGGTATGTTCAAGGGAAACACTTGGGATTACTGAAAGAATTTCATCGGCAACATTTGTTGCATCAAGCCTTCCGCCCATCCCAACTTCCACTACTGCAAAATCAACGCCATTATCTGAAAAATACTGAAAAGCTATTGCCGTAAGAGCTTCAAAAAGAGTGATTTCGTTCCCTTTTCCAAGATATTTTTTAACTTTTTCAACATAAGATGAAAATTCCTCATCCCTGATTTCCCTGCCGTTTATCCTTATTCTTTCGTTATATCTTTTAAGATGGGGGGAGTAATAACTGCCCGTTTTATAGCCCGCTTTCTCCAATATTTTGGAGAGGAATGCAGTAGTTGAGCCTTTTCCATTTGTACCGCCCACCAGAATAGTTTTGAAATCTTTTTGGGGATTGACCCATTCAGAAAGAAGATGTTTGATTCTCTCCAAGCCGGGTTTGCTTCCGAATTTTTCAAGAATTAATTCAAGCTCTTTCATCATACCAGCGCAGCCATTTCTTTTATCCCATCCTTTATTGAACGGGGATTGAAACCAAGTTTTTCTTTTGCCTTGGAACAGTTGAACCTTCTGTCGCTTGCGAGTATGAGTATATGCTCTGAGGTTAATTTGGGTTTTGAACCGGTTAAAACGGATTTTGTTTCCTCCAGTTTTGCAGAGGCAAGGGCAAAAGCAACAGGAATCTTTTCTATCGGGGCTTCCGTCCCAAGCTCTTTTGCTGCAATCCTGTAAATCGCCTCCTGAGTTTTCTGCTCCCCGACAAGGTTATATACTCCGGTTTCTGCTTTCAGCGAGCCTGCAACCGCACGGGCAGCATCTGAAACATGGACAAACGGAATGTGGTTTTTTCCGTCACCGATTATTTTCATATTTCCATTTTTTATTTTCTTAAGAATCAT
>JAFGQX010000066.1 GCA_016935455.1 Microcaldota archaeon | reverse complement strand
TATTCCTTTTGTGGAGGATATAGAAGGAGATGAAACTGAGGATATTTCTCTTGATGAAACCGGGGAAACTGAGGTAAATGATGCTCAGGATGTTGTTCCTGATGAAGCAGGAGTAAATGAAACTGTTTATGAAGTAGATGAAACTTCAGACGGATTTGTATTTGATATTCCAATCATTCCTACCGATGTAAGTGAAACTGACGGAGAAACTGAGGTGGAAGACGGAATGGGTGAAACTGATACTAAGGATATTGTTGAGGAAGAGATTGCACCAGTTATACCTGCTCCAGTTTGTACAGAAACAGGCCTGCTGGACAATGTAAA
This sequence comes from Microcaldota archaeon, assembly GCA_016935455.1. Lineage (GTDB taxonomy): Archaea > Micrarchaeota > Micrarchaeia > Anstonellales > Bilamarchaeaceae > JAFGQX01. The sequence goes on along the minus strand of JAFGQX010000066.1, from coordinate 10,520 downwards.
TTTATATCTTAATTCTCCGGTAGCATTGAGCAATGGGGGAAAGATAGTATTTACTGCATACAATGAAACTGCAACTCTTGAATATACTTCACCAAATGGAGAAACAAAAACAATAGTCGTAGGATTAACAGAAAGTTCCCAAAAAGAAATAACAAAGAATCTTCCTGAAGACTGCCTGGGTCCTGAAGGAAAAATAAATATCAAAAATGTACTTGTGTGTTCTTTTGACCCGAATACGGAAATGCTCTCAGTAAATGTTATTTACGATGGGGAACAGGCAAAACCGGTATTCTATGACGGGCTTACTCTTGTACAGGACTGTCTTTCAAAAGGAGAACAGATAGAATTCGCATTTAAAGGAACTCCCGTTGCTGTTGAGGTTCAGGATGTCCTCTGCAGTCTTGTTCAGTGTTCTGCGGAAATAGCTGTATACGCAAACGGAGAGATGGTTGACATTCCCATAAAGATGAACGAAGGTCAGATGGAAATGTTTTCCATCGACGGAAGCGAACTATATGTAGTTGTGCATACCATAGATATGGATAACGGAAAGGTATTACTTGATATTATGGGAATGTAAATTTCCTTTTCTTTTTATTTTATAAAAATATTTCCTTTTACTTTTTCTTAAGACTAAACTTAATTTTCAAAAATAAGAAATAGAATGAGTTAGAAGATGATGGCGGTGAAGTATGAAGAATTATCCCTTTAGTAACTGCAGGCTGAATATCTCGGTTGCCCTAAATACTTACACCTCAGTCCTATCAAACCCATCTGCTATGGGCGGGCTTTGCCTCCTCGTTTTGAGAGTCGCTTCGATCTTAGATGCTTTCAGATCTTATCGACGTGGGGCGTAGCTGCTCAGCAATGCTGATAAACAACTGATAGACCAGAGGCCCCGAATCTTCGTTCCTCTCGTACTTGAAGATCCCTACTCTCAAGAGGCGACACTTCCAGAAGATACTACCGTACTGTCTCGCGACGTACTGAACCCAGCTCATGTGGGACTTTAATGGATGAACAACCCAACCCTTGGCCGCTCTTATGCCGCAATTTATTCAAAATAAAAAGCGGAATAAACGGCGTCTGCACGACCAGGATGTCCCAAGCCGACAGCGATGTACCAAACCGCGGGGTCGATAAGTACGTACCGATAGTCAGCAATATTAAAGAAACGTAGACCATCGTCACGGTGTACTCTCGCCCGCGACGAGCCTGTATAGAGTTTCTATTAGTAAAAATAACGGTCTCTTAAAGAGATGGATTTAACCGGATGCTCCGGTTTTACAATCTCAATAAATTTGATTACATTTTCTCTACCATATAAAGGCAGAAGACCAATATCCCTTGAATTAGATATTTTTCCTGGTTTAAATCCTTTGGATTTAAGTATTTTTGAGATTAATTTCAAAACCCTTAAATCTTTCTGATAAAATACTATCCTATGCCTGTCTATTGGAGCAGAACCTTCAGCATCAAAAAATCCTCGTACAAAAAAGACCCTGCAAGTTTCATCAAATGAGATTATTTTTTCGGGATTGCTTCTAAAATCTTTGAAAAGATAGTAAGCATCCTTTGAATAAAATCTCACTCTGAACAAACCAGACTTCTTTTTTGTTAATTTAGGTTTTTTTGAATAAACTGAAAATATTCTGGGGATGATACTTTTTTCTAACCATTCAGAAGATTTTTGTTCGTATTCAATGGAATACTCATTCTTTTTCTTCCTAAAGTAGAATGTTGCATCACCTGAAGCTCCAAGAAGATAAGCCAGTTCAGCATTCATATAGATTAAACCTGGTTGAAAGCAATATTTAATATTAGGGAGAGGTCTTTTCCGTTATTTATATAGAAAAAAACCTTACTAATAGAAGTACCCCCAGGGTAGCTTGTCTGACAGCTTGCACCTCCACTAAGAAGGATTGCAAGGTTCGCTAAGCCCGGCTTTCGCCTCTGCGTTTCACACTGTTAGAAACACAGTCAGTCCTGCATTTATCTTTCACCCTCTACCTCGGATTTCTGACCCGAGTGAGCAGAACATTGGGCGCCCTTGTTTCCTTTTCGAGGGCGTACCGCCCCAGCCAAACTATCCATCTGATGCTGTCCTCTTGCAAGTAAGCAATACAAACTGCACTAAGTGGTGTTTCACTTTTGCCTATCCGGTGCCCGGAAGCACCGGCATAACGGCTCCCACTTACGCTAAGTAGCACAGTTCATATCACAACATCAGACTATAGTAAAGCTCCATGGGGTCTTCGTTTCCCACTGGAAGTCCCCGGCATCTTCACCGGGCAGTGAGTTCACCAGGTCCCAAGTAGGGACAGTTGGAGAGTCGTTACGCCATTCATGCAAGCCGCCAATTAAGCGGCGAGGTATTACGCTACCTTAAGCAACTTTATCCTATATTACTATAGGTGTTGGACTATATCTTCACAAAACTAAGATTCCTAATCTTTAAGTCTGTGTCCGACGTGTAGTCTCTGAGGATCCCATAATATCATCCAAAACATCTTTCAGTTTATATCTTCTTTGCTTTCCTTTCATATTCATCTGAAAAGCAAGTTTGATTAAAACTTCAAATGTTTCCAATTTTGTGTGCTCCTTATTTTCTAAACCTTCAACAATTTTTTTGAAAAGAATAAAATCCTCTTTCTTGACAATTAATTCATACCTATCAAAAAAGGGAAGTATTTTTTCTCTCAATTGTCTCCGGTTATCAACAAGGAACTGCAGTGTTTCTTTTTGCCCATGTTTCTCTATGATTCTACCGCATTTCAGTGTTTTTTTAATAAGTTCTAAAACGTCTCTGCTTTTTTCATGTTGCGTGACATGAAATACAGGGTCAAGAACCCATCCAAAACGGGTATTTTTTTGTTTTTTAAGAGAAACATTGAAGCAACCTTCTGCATCGACAAAACCAAGGATGTAATATTTAAGGTATCTCTCTTTTGGAAATTTATTTAATTCCATGATACCACCTCCTAATGGTTTCCTGCTGATTGCCCTCATCACCTAACGGATTTTTTCCATACTCTGGATCCGCGGCTCTGGGTTTCCAGCATATAGTCGGATTTTGCGACCCCCTTTTGTCGAGGGTCAGAATTACCCCCGCTTTTTACCAGCCCTTCTTCCGGTTGAACCCGGCGTTCAGGTACTGGCAGTGAGCAGGCGTCGGCCATCATACTCGGCGTCTCCACCCTGCGATGACCTGTGTTTTTGGTAAACAGTCGCTCTCCACTTGTCTCTGCGACCTTCGGCTTACACAGCCAAAGGCATCCCTTCTAGCGAACATACAGGACTAATTTGCCTAGTTCCCTTACTTGAGTTATCCTGACACACCTGGGCCTTTTAAGCCAGGGGCACCTGTACTAGTTCTAGGTACGAACATAGTGGATCGTTCCGATTCCCTTGTCATGTTCAAAGAACAGGACAGATAAAAAATTCTATTCTTTAGATTTCATGGATCCCTGGAATCAATAGAGTTGCCCCATCAAGAATTGATCCGCTTCTCCTCACAATGAGACTCCGCGGATTTACCTCTCTTAGACGTCCGAAGACGCTCTACATATCCAAAGATGTTAGGAATACGGCTTGTGTTACCACACCTACCACTATGGCACAGGAATATTAACCTGTTTCCCTTTCGTGCTTTTGGAGTTACCAACACACTTAGGATCGGCTAACCCTGAGCTGAAGAACATGGCTCAGGAAACCGTGCCCTATCAGGTGTCTAGGATTTTCACCTAGATAAGCTGCTACTAACGCCAGGATATTCATTCCAAACCGCTCCACACGACCTTACAGCCGTGCTTCTGTGCAGTCCGGACGCCCCCCTACTCTATAAGCCTTTTGGGCTTAGGATGGGTATCGGAATCTGGTTTAGCCCCGATTATTTTCAGAAACTGCTCTCTCGGTGGGTCCGCTATTACGCGTTGGTTGGAGGGTGGCTGCTTCTAAGCCTACCTCCCCACTGTCTTTGAGAAGAGCTTCCTTTACGATTCGCACTTAACCAGAATTTAGGGTCCTTAACCCATCGTACGGTCGTTCCCGTAAGGGCTCTCCAGTTTACCTGGAGACCACCCCACTGCCTCCATCTACGAAGAATACAGATTCGGAGTTTGAGAAGGAAGTGACCTCTTTCGAGGCCGTTCTCCCTAATCAGTGCTCTACCCTGTAATCATTCTTAAGAGACGCTGACCTGAGGGTCATTTCGGAGGGAACCCGCTATCGCCATATTCGACTGGACTATCACCCCTACGCGCGAGTCACCTAAGCAGAATATACTAGCACTAGTTGAGCGCCTCCATCAGCCGTCAGGCTGACTTCGCGCTGCTCGCGTGTAGATCATATGGCTTCGGGTCTGTAAAATGTGACTAATCGCATTTTCATACGACTCCCCTGGTCCGAAGACTGCGGAATCTTGCTTTCGCTTCGATTTTCATCTCGCCACATCAAACAACTCCCTGGCTCTTGCTTCGAGAAGAATGCCATAACACTGGTTAAACCCCGTCGTCTTCAACTTCTCAATTGAAAACTTCCAAGGTCCTAAAACCCTTTTATGCCATGGCTGCCTGTCCCCATATAGTTGCAGGTACTTTTCACACTGCTTCCGCAGTACTTTTCAGCTTTCACTCACGTTACTATGCGCTATCGGTCTACAGATCATATTTAGACTTGGAGGTTAGTTCCCCCATTTTCATGCCCTCTATCCGGAGGACACTACTCTTTTTGGATCGCTCCTTTCACCTTCGCCAACGGGGCTGTTACCCGCTTTGGCACTGCGTTCCAGCAGACTTAGGCTCAATAAAAGGATGCTCCCCGCCACATATACCTCTGCATTACTGCAGAGAATTCAGCTTGGTCTAACCGGCTTTCACTCGTGTTACTAACCGGATCTCATTGATTTCTTTTCCTCCCCCTACTGAGATACTTCAATTCAGAGGGTATTTGCCCGTCTCCGGGCACAGCCCAATCCTGGGATCAAAGGTTGCGTGCACCTACCCCAGGCATATCGCCGCTTACCGCGGGGCCTTGTGTTCTATAGCCGAGCCATTCACTACATGGGTTGTAGCAACTTCATACTTCACTTTATAACTTCCAGCAAATTACTATAATTTGCCTTAAAAACCGCCATCACTTCATACTCAATTCATTCCTCCAATGATAGAAGGAGCATACTAAGATGTTTATCATCACACCGACGGTGCTCAAACTCTTAGAATTTTAGTAAGCAATACTAATGAGAAGATTTATTTAAAAAGCTATCGTTGGTTCCGGTCAGAACAGTTCGGGCTCCATAGCCTTTTCAACATCGGATTTTTGATATTTATCTAGATCAGCAGGTGAAAAATTCTTGTTTTCAAGAATAACTGAGATTTCATCCAGCGTAAACACCATGCTGTAGCCTTTGTTCTTGTTTGTAACATTAAGAACTGCAGAATCAAGGTCTTTTGAATATTTTTTATATTTCGGGCTTTTGAGTATGCTGTTTAACGCATCAAGGGCAGTCAATGTTTCATTTCCTTCTGTGTTTTCTGAGATATTCTGTATCACAGGATAAAGTTCTTTTGTAAAATTTTTGCTCTTTGCAACCTCGTTCAAAGCTGAAAAAAGTTGTTTTTCATCACCAATCTTCCCTGTAACTTTTGTAAGCATTACACTGAAAGAAGTCATCAGCATCTTTTTATCTTTGGGGCCTGCCTTATTAAGATGTTTTTTAAGATACGGCTGTTCATAAGCAAAAGATTCGTGGATTTCCAAGAATCCTTTTTCTTCTTTGGGTTTTTTCTTTTCTTCAGGTCCAAACTCAGTTTCAGGCTGCAGGTATTTTGGCATTCCTTTTGTTTTTACCGGAATCATATCCAATCTGGGAACGCCTTCTTGTTTCTTTTTCTTTTCATTCTCCTTAAATACCGGCATAAATATATAACTGCAGAAATGAATTAAAATTTGCTGATTTATCCAACATTTAAAAATATTGACTTGGAATTAAACCATATGGCAGTTGAAACGCTTTCTGTTGACAAAAAAAATCCGATTCTCAAAAAGGACAGGATAAGCACAGGTATTGAAGGACTGGATATTATTCTGGAAGGCGGCTATCTCAAAAGCGGGCTTGTGATGCTCATCGGCCCGACAGGAATGGAAAAGAATGCTTTCGCTTATCATTTTGCAGTTGAAGGAATCAAAAACAAGGAAATTATCATATATATAAATGCAGACAGTACAAAAAAGGACCTTTTGAAAAAATCCAGTTCTCTAGGATTTGACATCAACAAAGAGGATGTGATTTTCATAGACTGTTATTCCAAAACCCTTGGAGGAGATGAAGAGGAAGAAGGAGAAAAACCAAATGAAGTAAAGCTTTCGGGTCCTTCTGCACTTAATGACCTTTCTCTTGCAGTTAAGGACATAATCGGAAACAATCCAAACAGAGAATTCAGGGTTATATTCCATTCCCTTTCAACATTTCTTCTTTACAATCCCCAGGAGTCAATCATTAAATTCCTTCAGGTTGTAGGCGGAAGACTGAGAGAGGAAAAAGCAACCGCACTTTTTTTGGTTGAAGAAGGAATGCATGAGAAAAAACTGGTTGCAACAATAGAGCATATGATGGATGAAAAGTATGTTGTCCACGACTCCGGAAATTTTTCCATAGAAGTTCCGGGACTCCAGTATAAAATACCTTTAAGACTAAGTTCTGCAGGTATAGAAGTTATATAGGTGGTTAAATGTTTGATGATGTTCTTGAAGAAATGAAAAATGCAGGTTATAAGGGCGCCTTGATTAAAAAAGACGGAAAAATAGTTGCTACGAATTTTCCTTTTGAAGACCCGCTCCCATCAATACTCTCATCTATGCTCAATGTGGGCGATGCGATAATCAAACAAAGCAGGGATGAACCACAGGAATTTGAAATTCTTCTTGAAGACGGGATACTTGTTGCAATACCCGTAAAGGAATATTATATGGTCAGTATGGTTGAAAGCAGGGAAAAGAAAAAGGATATACGCGAATTTGCAGAAAAAATAAAATAAAAAACTGAAAAAAGAGAAAAACAAAAAGGAAAACTAACCGAAAAGGTTAGCAAGTCCTTCAGCTGCCTGCTCTTCTTTCTTTTCTTCCGAGACTTCTTCTTTCTTCTCTTCTTTCTTTTCTCCGCCTTCAGCAGGTGCTGCTGCGGGTGCCGCTGCAACGGTTGTTGCCGCTTTGAGAAGTTCATCCCAGTTTGCGTCTTTTACAGCTTCTGCAAGAACATTTGCTTTTGCTTCGTCTGCTTCAACGCCTGCTGCCTTAAGGACTGAAACTAATGAGTCCTTGCTTACATCTTTTCCAGCTCCGTGCAGTAAAAGCACAGCATGCAAATATGGATCTACTTTTGTCATAATATACACCTCATTATTCTTTTTTGCCACCCTCTGCTAAGCCCGAAAGAGCCAACCCCTGCTTTACGCCAAGGGAGAGAAGCTGCTCTATGGACTGGCTTGAATATAATCCTCCGTTTATCCCGGCATTTCTGCCCTGAACAAATGCTTCTGTTAAAAGGAAGTCTATGTTCATTGATGTCGGATATTTTGCATTAATGGAGAAATTGAAAACCTGGTTAAGCGAAGATGTCAGACCTGAATTTATTTTTCCTTCAACAAGGTTAAGCACTTCAGGAACGTACATATACTGTCCGTCAAAACCGTATATAACCTCAACAGTTTTTTCAAACGGAAGGATGCCAAGCATCTGAAGGGCCTTTGCTTTCGGAGTTGTTATCTCATCTCCTTCTTTCAGTATTTTTGAATCTTTTAAGACTGCAATCTTTCCTGCTTTTATCTGCACATTGACTCCTGCAGATTTTAATTCGGAAAGTGCAGGTCCCGGAGGAAGGTTTGTTTCTCCTTCAGGAACAATAATCTCTGCCGGAGATATCTGCCCTGCTTTTGCAGCCATCCTCTTTTTGTTTGTTTTAAAGAATTTGTTTACTTCGTATGGGGATTTGTTTGAAAGAAGCAGTGCAACCGGAGAATTAATTTTTTCAAGGAATTTTTTGAACTTTTCATCCTTTTCAAAAAGCCTCTGGTATACTGCTTTCTTTGCAACTATTACTTCAGTATCCATTTCCCTTAGTTTTTTTCTTGAGCTCTGGAGAAGAACATCCGGAAGATTGGTAAGGTCTATCAGCATTGCAGTTTTGTATTTTTTCATTTTTGCCTCAAGTTCCTTGACCTTCTCGGCTTTTTTCCTGACATTGGGTCTGTTAATATCTGCTTTTTTCATCTACATCACCTTTACCGGCCTGCTCATCGTAAGTTTTACGAAAGCTGACTTCATATTTCCTTCAGGAACTTTCTTTTTCAGTACATCAAAAACTGCTTCAATGTTTTCAAAAAGCTGTTCAGGAGACATTTCTTCAGTGCCCACAAAAACATGCGCCACCGGAAGGTATTTCCCCTTTGAAACAATTCTCACAGTTCTTTTTGATTTTTTAATCATTTCTTCTGGCTTGCCAATAAGCGGTTTGGGCATCTTTCCTCTTCTTCCCAAATACTGGCCGAGGTTTTTAGCAATCTGGGCCATTAAATTGGGCTGTGCAAGAAGAGAGTAATTCTCTGCAATATCTTTGAGTTTTGAAGAATCTCCCGCAATCACAGGAAGCTGTTCCGGACTAATGATTAAATCCGCTCCTGCCTTTTTTGCAGTTGTTCCCATCTCATCTTCTGCAATTACCCCCACCTTGGGTTCCTTGTGCCCTTTCCCATGCGGAAGAAGTATATCCACATTAAGCCTGTTTTCAGCTTTGGAAAAATCAACTGCCCTGAAATTTACTATAAATTCCACACTCTGAATAAACTTTCTTTTTCCCTTGTCCTTGAGTATTTCTTCAATACCGTTTTTCAGTTTTTTCTTATCCATAAGATCCCTCCTGCCATCGGCAGTAAAATCGGGTGACTAATTTTAGCAGTATAAATGTTTAAAAACCCGACGCTAAAGTTCACCTTTTCTTCTCTTTGCCTTTCTCTTCATTCTTTTTCTTTTTTTCTTTATCCATTTCCATCTCATATGGCCTTTCTTTTTCCATTTCCTAGGTCTCTTGCCCATCAAATCCCTCTTTAAAATAAATCATCGTGTTTTATTGGATACTTTGCATCAGTAATATTTAAAAAGTATCAGCTTCTCGGTCCAAAAAAATGGAAATTCATTTATAAGATTAACCCAATAAATACCATTTAAACTTATTTTAGAAGTGATTGTATGGAAAAAACAGATGAATTCGGACCAGAAAGGATTCTTGAGGTGTATGACCAGAAAACTGGAATGAGAGGCGTTGTTGTTGTTGACAATACTGCGATAGGCCCCGGAAAAGGAGGAACAAGATTTGTAAACGATATAACCACTGAAGAAGTTAAAGGACTTGCAAGAGCGATGACATGGAAAAATGCACTTGCAGATATTCCTTATGGCGGGGCAAAATCAGGGATAAAATTCGACCCGAAAACCCCGAACAAGGAAGAGATAATAAGGGCATTTGCAAGAAAGATAAAGATACTGATACCTGAATATTATATAGGCGGTCCGGATATGAACACTACTGAAAGGGAAATGGCCATCATAGCTGATGAGATAGGGCGGATGGATGCGTGTACTGGAAAGCCTCTTACTCTTGGAGGGCTTCCCCACGAATTAGGTTCAACAGGATTTGGGGTTTATTTAACCGCACTTCAGGCACTTGAACACAGAGAGATTGATGTAAACGGTGCAACTGTTGCAATTGAAGGATTCGGAAATGTGGGAACATTTACAATGAAATTCCTTTCTGAGAAAGGAGCAAAAATAGTTGCAGTTTCAGATTCAAAAGGGACAATATACAATGAAAACGGACTGGATTATGAGAAGATTATGGAAACAAAGAAAAATGAGAGAACTGTAACTGCATATAAAGACGGGAAAGTTCTTTCCGGTGAGGAGCTTTTCAAACTTAAAGTGGATGTTCTAGTTCCCGGTGCAAGGCCGAATGTGATAACTGAGAAAAACGTAAATGAAGTGGATGCAAAAATAATTGTGGAGGCGGCAAACATTCCTATGACTCCTGAAATTGAGAAAAAACTTGCAGAAAAAGGAGCTCTTGTTATGCCCGATTTCCTAGCAAATGCAGGCGGGGTTATCTCTTCACACTGCGAACTTAAAGGATACACGCCTGATGAAATGTTCAATGTTGTTGAAAATAAGATAGTGAACAACTGCAAAAAGGTACTTTCAAGAACAGAGGACGGTTATGCAAGAAAGGCTGCACTTGAGATTGCGAAGGAAAGAGTAATTGATGCAATGTATAACCGGGGATGGAAAGAAAAAAGATAGACAAAATAAAAAGTAATTAATTGGAGTCAGGCAACTACTCCAATTATCATTTTCTGCAGTTCAACCGGCTCCAGGTCTTTAAGCGCCCTTATTGCAAACTCAAGCTTGGTTTCTGAAGATGCGTGGATTGTGAATAATTTTTCTCCCGTGCGGACCCGGTCTCCTTTTAATTT
>JAFGQX010000065.1 GCA_016935455.1 Microcaldota archaeon | reverse complement strand
ATTATGAATTCAACGGGCCAAAGGATATTTTCCTTGGAAATGTTGCAAAAGGGTTCTGGGCAAAACTGGTAAACCAGCTTGTAGGGATAAAGGACCCGGAGCAGGTAACCGATTCCAGAACAAAACAGATTATGCTTGAATTAAAAGTAATTCTGAAAGACCTTTTGGGACTTAGGGGTGCTGAACTTGTTCCTGAACTTGGAGGCTATGAAACAAACCTTCTTTTCAATGCGGAGCAGTACAAAAAAGGAGCCGAAGCAAAAGGGACGTGGAAGCCGGATACAAAAATAACTTCCAAAGAATTTGGAGGCATTGATTTGGATGTAAGGGAAACCGCCCCGCAGAAAGGCTGGTGGAAGGTAAATATGGAAGGATGGTGGTCCTTACATGAGGGGGGAGAAGACACTCTATTAAAAAGATGGACAGAAGGTTCATTCAAAAAAGCATACCATGACCCGTTCCTTCTTTCTGCAGAGAACTACATTAAATTGAATAGGGGCGGAGCGGTAAGCGAACAGGAAAGAGAAAAATTATACGAAATGAAGCATCTGTTTGGAAGAATGTACGACTGGCTCAATACTGAAAATCCAAATTCATTCAGATACACAAATGAAACAATGAAATTTTACAATGAAGTCACCGCTGAATTTGTAAAACAGTTTGCACTTAAGCAGTTTAAGGGGACAGATGCAAAAGAGGAGGATATTAAAAAATTCAAAGAATATCTCGGCAGTCTGGACAATTCAAAACTTCTGGAATCCTTTTACAATAATACTTTTGAATACGACGTTCTTAAAAAATTCAATGCAAAATCAGGGGTTGATGTAGATTATAATGAAGTGAATATTGACCTTGGTAGATTCAAATCCATGATTGGTGAAAAGGCAACCTACGACCTTAAGAGTGAAGGTGTGTGGGTGCAGTCAAATGAAGGCGGCTTATTTGCAGTGAGTGAAACCACACCCCTGAGCGATTTTGACCGGGTAATAAACGGCGTTGTTGCATACAAGGATAAAGATGGAAAATGGAAGGAATTTGACCCGAGATTTGTTGACATCACAAAAGAACTTAAAGGAACTGCTCTTCTTGGAATGGTTGAAGAAGCAAGAGGTTCAAGAGACCCCCTCGCATGGAGAAAAGTGATGTTTGAGTCCCAGAAAGCTCTGGAAAAAGGGGAAATAAATCCAAGGGCACATCTTGCTCTGGGTTTTGAATACTCCAGAACAACAAGGGACTGGATGAATTTCTGGGGAAACAAGGATGTAAGAGTTAAGCTTATGAATAATGATGAATTCCTCCAGCAGGGAAGCACAACTTTCAAATCCGGATTGTGGCAGAGACTCAAAAAATTAGGATTCAAATTCGGTTATGCTGCGGAAAAATGGACCCTTGATGTATTTGGTATGACGATTAGGTCTTTGGATGAAATAAACATGATTTCCGAATATTACCGGCAGAATGTAGTGAACATGACAAACAACATTATGGGCTATGGTTCATATTCAAAAAATCCATTAATACGGGATAGATACAGAGGGGAATTTGAAGGCCTTGTAAGGGAATTTGAAGGATACCACAGGTCATGGGATTTCACAGTGGACAGGCATCCTCTCAGTAAATCAACCGGAGAGGATATGCAGTTCATGTTTAAGGCTTTGTACCACCACGGACCTGCGAGCACTAAAGGCTATCTCCCCGCTCTTGATTCTTATTTTGAGCCTCTCCAGAGAGCTGCTGTCCGCCCTTACCACGGCATTGCAAAAATGGCACTGAATTTAATGGCAGTTCCCGTTTCAACTTTCAGGGCATACAAACTTGCTTCAGACGGAATGCCCAGCAGATATGACCAGACTTTTGACCAGATGGACGGCTGGGCAAGAACACCTACCAGATTTGAGAAATGGAAATACCTGTTTAACCCCTGGTCCACCTGGAGAGACGAGGGTTTAATATTCCACAGTGAGGCTGTAGATAGGGGTGTTTCAGGAAGTGCTCTCAGGTCAGGCGGAGGCGCAGCGCCTGAAGATATTGTGGCAACTGTAAAAAATATATTTATTGATACAAGGGAAGGAAATGTAAACCCGAGCTTAAGTTATTATGATTATTACGGAAGAATGAATCTTGGAGTGAAACCTGCAGACCATCTGTTATACCGTTCCACATTCAGAAGTTTTTATGAGGATGCTGAAATGGTTAAGGAGCAGGCGATATCCAATACCGTAAAAAGAACAGTCGCTGCAGTGCCCCACCATATTCACAGAACAGAACACCTCAAGATACACGGAAGTCCGATGATAAATAAAATGTGGAGATACTTCTCGCCGATTGGACTGGCATGGCATACGCCTTTTATGGGATACCATAACGGAATAGGACCGAGATTCTGGAAAAAGATGGTCCAGAGCAAGTATGGGTATGACTCCGAACCGCTGTTCACCACACACGGGCTTGATATGGCGGGAAAAATTGCAAATGCGGCAAAAGCACTTAAAACCAATTTCCTGTGCGCCCAGCCCTTTACCAAGAAGAATAAATATATCGGAACAACCTACTGCCCCCACTGCGGTTCCCTTAAACCGAGGGGACAGCCCTGCAATAAGTGCAGAAGAAGTCCATATGATGCCTCAACAAGAGCGCTCTCATTCGGGAGAACGGAATACAACCTTTATACTGACCAGTACGACCATGTCGCGTAATCCATTTTAAATATTCCCTTCTTATTTTTCTCATGAAAAATTATGCTTTTCCCTTATTCTTTATTTTACTTTTAACTTTTTCAGGATGCTTGACCAGCATGCCCGGTTTTGAAGAGTATGTTGCACAGGAAAAGGCTTCGGAGTACAGCCTTAAGATGGAAAGCCTGAAATGCCCAACGGATGAATCCTGTGTTTGCTTTGTGTGCAGAAATGAAACCCCTCTTGTATGGCCGTTTTCTTATTTTCTGAGTGCATCGCTTGAGGAAGGGGAATGCTATCTCAAAGAGCCGTGCACACAGGATGTGCTGAAAGACCTTGGCGAATCGGATGAGGAGGGTGTGATGCCTTTCCTGCTTGGGGTGGGTCCGAGATTTTTTGATTTTAATGAAGCAAATCAGTACTGCAACAACTCGCTGAAAATGGCGGTTCACTGGCTTGATGCAACAAACAGGCCCGATTTGAGGTATCCTCTTCCGGATGAAGAGCAGGCCAGATGTTATCTTGGGAGTATGGTCATTCCGGTGTATATTCTATATTCCGGAGGGGAGAACATAGATTCTGCAAGGGCGGGAGCAGTTGGCGACAGGCTTAAGGATGTCGGTCCGGCAATAGTAACAACTGAAATTGATTTTGAAAACACCCCTGAGAATATTGCAGCGGTAAAACAGCAGGTTTTGAGCATTAAAAGCGAATGCGGAGACAAATGCCTTGTTGCAGTTGCACCTAAAATGGGGGATTATGAAGCGCTTGATGAGCTTCTTTCAGACGAACAGGTTAACAAAAGTGTGGACCTGGTTGCGTTCGGAGTTAATTCCAGATATGCAACAAAGTGCGGTGCATCATCTGCGTTTTTGGATGCATTAAATTTCTCAAAAGTGGCATGGTTCAACCACCACAAGCCGGTTGTTTTTGCGTATATGCTTTTTGACAAGGACGGCCCGAACAAAGACCTCACCTGCAACTGGAGCGAATATGAGGCATCAAGGGCATATTCAGTATTTTTTAATTCTCTTCTCGCATTAAAGGACAATGGGATAATAGGCGCGGCGCCTTACCAGATGTATTACGGAGGAAATGCCGATCCCTTAAAATGCGATGACTGTGCTTTGATGACAATAAATGAATCCGGACAGTTTGAGCCGAATGGACTAAGGTTCAATTCATTTTTCTACGGGTGCCAGAATTACGGGCCCAAATTCAATTATGTGGAATTAATCTTTTCTTCAGACAGAACCGGAAGCTGTTCATACCTTACAAATATAGGATATCTAACATCCACCTCAACCTCAACAGCCGGATACGGGCAGGGTTTTGTTCCCAATACTGGGAAATCCGGAAATTTATTTACCTGCGAGGTGTGCATAGATGAATGCGAAGAGGATGAAGACTGCGATTACAATCCGTTTAATATCCCCTCACTCCATTTTGACGAGGGATACTGCACAAGCTTTCCCGAGCTGGATTTTTGGGCAAGCGTAAGGGGACTGGACCCTTTGTTTGTAAGGGCAAAGGCATACAGCGAATCAGGGCTGAATTATAAAGACCCTTTAAGTTCATACTGTGCGGTGGGGGTAAGAACACTGGGAAGCGGATGCAACCCGCTTAAACTCGGGCTTTCCTCAACCCAGCCTTTAAATGACCCTTCAGGAATATGCGACGAATACTGGACTGAAAACAATTACTGGGGGCTCCCCGGAAATTACAACAGGGAAATAAACGGAGTTCAGGGAAAACCGTGCGATTTGGGGCTGATGCAGAACATTGAATCCCCTTATCAATACTGGGATGAACTCGGATGGGATGAAAATTCAGGGGATGTTTACAAATCTGCGCTTGAATGCGGAAACGGGGAGTGGAATCCGTTCAACGGATACCAGAGTGCATGCCTGGGAACGTACAAACTTAATGTGAGATTTAATGATGCTCTCGGGGAAATAAACGGGGAGTATAGTTATGCATTCAGCGACTACACCTCAAATGAAAAGAAATGGACTGCGCTGTTTCTTACGGTTTACAAGGACAAGGGGGTAAGCGAAAGCACCATAGATTCATTTGTATCCAAATTCAGCGAGCAGAAAAACAAGGATGACAAATACTGTCAGGATTTCCCTAATGATGTATGCTGCAAAAGCAAGCAGTCGGTGGGCGGTTCCTGCTGTAACAATGATAATTTTATAGAATATGTTTCCTGCTGTGTAGACGGAGACCCGGACGAAGTAAATGATTTTGTAGGAAAGCCGTTTTGTACAAATGATTATGGAGTTAAAGACGGGGGGGTCCCCTCGGCATTTAAGGTGGTATCCTTTTATGAAGGATTCAAGGATTCATGCACCAATTACGGATGTCCGCCGACCAATTTATATAAAAATATACAGGAGACATACAATATAAATCCAAATAAGTGATTACTTTACTTTCTTTTTCATATTGTAAAAAGTCCTTAAGCTTATTCCAAGTCTTTCAGCCTTTTCTTTGTTGGTAAGTCTTTTTTTCCCGAGTATTTTTTTAAATTCAGAATTGGAAACGGTTTTTTTCCTCCCTGCTTTTTCCTCTACAACAATGATCCTTACTCCGCTTTTTTTAAGCGCTCCAAGAACATTTTTAGGGATTGTTTTGAGTATCCCCTTCGTAATATAAAGCCGGTTTATTTTTGTGCTGTCAAGGAGGTATGCAAGAAGGTGGATTCCGGGTTTTGCCTTGAGGAAGAACCTTTCGCAGTTTTTATTTTCCCTGATTTTCTGCAGAATTTCCGGACGGGTTCCCTTAAGCTCAGTCTTTGACTTTTTTAAGGAATTCACGTCCCCGACCCTCCTTTTTGTAAACTTCAAGATAAGAAACGCCCTTTTCTATTTCCTCTTTTTTCACTCCAAGATATTTTATTATCCACTCGTCATTCTTTCCGGCCATAGTTTTGAGCAGTCCTGCACCGAGCTCCCTGCTTTTGATTTTTCCACCGGACTCCTCAATCTTCATCTTCTCCTCAATTATTTTCCCGGCAATTCCCAGCTCTTTATCCGCAGTTTTCATATTGCTTAAAACTTCAAGCTGCTCTGCGGAAGGCTTAATCATAAGCGTAGGGTAAAGATTGTTCTTTTTTCTCTCTTCAGGGGAATTTAAAAGATAAAATTTGAATATTGGGGAAAGAAGCAGGCCGGTGCATTTTTTCTTGAGTTCCTTTTTGTTTTTTTCCTCATCTGAAACATATGAAATTATTGAACTTACCAGAGCAACCCTCACGCTTTTTGATTTAATCAGGGGGTATTCTTTTGTTGAAGTTCTCACATTCACAACCTGTGCATCAGGACCGAAATCCCTTGCAATTTTTTCATCCAGCTCTGCACGGTTTTTTATTTTAACCTTGAATTTTTCTCCTGAAAACAT
This sequence comes from Microcaldota archaeon, assembly GCA_016935455.1. Lineage (GTDB taxonomy): Archaea > Micrarchaeota > Micrarchaeia > Anstonellales > Bilamarchaeaceae > JAFGQX01. Next base: position 11,164 of record JAFGQX010000065.1, on the reverse strand, counting down.
TACTGTTACGATGTATATTGGAAGTTTTCTTCCCTTTGCCTCCAGTTCGTCCATTAAAAATCTGTATGTTTTTACCCCGTCCGCGCCGCTTCTGAAAAGGCCGTCGATATAATTTCCGTCAAGAGGGAGGCGGGAAAGAATATCCCCGTATCCAAGCTTAAGAAATGTTTCTGCAAGTTTATGTGCAGCTATTCCCACATACACTCTTCTTAGGGAGCTTTTTTTGAGCATTGCAAGATATCTAAACTGGTCAACCTGTTTTTTGATGTCTGCTATCTGCTCCGCACTTTCTTCGTCAAATCCCTCAAATGTGGTTTTTTTAAGGACTGCCTTGAAAGGAGCGTCAAACCCCTTCATAATCATCTTGTCCTTTAGATCAACAAGCCGTCCGAGATTCTGCTCTTTGTATCCCTGCTTAATCTCGGAAAAAAGCTCATGCGCTTCAAAAACCACTTTTATTGAAGGTTCATTTTCTTTCAAGGCAACCATTCCTCATTTTTTATTTTTTCCTTTATATATTCCCCTACAAATGTCAGTTTCTGGCCCTGGAGGGCATCCTGCTCTATTTTTTGTTTTGTTTTCAGAACCTTTTTTAATTCAGCAACCCATTCTTTGTGTTTGTTTATCCACGGGTAGCCCATCATCTCCGATGCTCTTTTCACATCTATATCTTTTGCCTTGATTGTCAGCTTTTTCAGAAAACTGTATTTTTCTATATCGCTCATGGTTACTCCAAGGAATTTTGATTCGGGTATTGAGAAATCCCTGCCCAGATATGCAAGATTCATGCTTCCTGTTTTTATTGTCCAGTATATATACCATCCCCATGCATCGCAGTCGGTGAATACGTAAACCGGGAGGTCCTGGTCTGCAAGTTTTCTTATAAGCCTTCTGGTGCCTCTTGATGCCTGTCCTTTCGGGGTGATTATGATGCATTTTTCCTTTTTCCAGAATTTATCTTCGTTCAGCCTCTGCCAGAGCGCATCCTTTTCTACAACCAGAATATACTTTGCATCAACATCCATAAATTCCATTCCGTTGTCCACATCGCTTGGAACCATCCATCCGCTTCTTCCCTGCTTTGTAAGGTCTATTGTATTTTCTTCTCCTCCGAATTTGTCCCTTATCTTCATCGGTCCCGCAACAACACCCTTTCGGTCCGTAGTAAGATGGAGGTCCTCCCTTTTTATCCCGAGGGCAACTTCAAGGTCTTCAATAAGCGCGTTTGATTCCCCCTGCTCTTCAAAAAGGCTTTCATCAAGGTTTTCCCCGAGGGAAAATTTAAGCTGGTAGTAGAGACCTCTGATGCTGGTATGCAGGTCTTCCTTGAGAAATCTCTTTGTTTTGTTTGCAATTGCAACAGTCTGCATAAAAGTACGCGACTGGGAGACTGTAAGAAAATTTCTTGTTTCTTTTTTGTTTCCAAGCCTCAAGCAGCCTACACCTTCGTCATATTTTATATTTCCCCTGCTTCTCAGAACCGTTTCAAATTTTGGGGGCTCCCCCTTAACAACCTCGTCGTGGATGTCCTTCCCCAGTCCTTTGAGTTTGTCCATTGCTACTTTTTCATTCATAAATATTCACCTCAGGTGTATCTATTTTCAACCATTTCAGACAGTTTCTCCTTTAATTTTTCTTCATCGTCTGTCTCGGCAAGTTCTGCAAGGTCTGAAGAAAGCTGGTTTACATACCTCCTTATTACTTTTCTTTTGGTTTCCGCTTCTTTCTTTTTTCTTTTTCCGGAGATGTATACCTGAACCTTTCTTGAAGCTTCCATCACTGCGTTTTTTATCTCATCGGAAACCTCTTCAATTCCGGCGATTGCCTGTTTTCCCGCAGTTACGTACGGAATATGAACGCTTGAGATATTAACAAGAACGACTATCGGTTCTTCGTCAAAATTTTTGAGATTGTATCTTTTCCAGTCTACGCTTTTCACTGTTTCGGTTATTGCACAGCCTCCGGCATCAAAAAGAAGGGGCGCTCTGTTTGCAAATCTCATTACCTCTCCTTTTTTTCCTGCGGAAGCAATTCCCCCTCCGTATGCAATGCCAGCCTCAACCACAAAAGGGATTCCTCCCTTGTATATCTTGGGCTTTCTTTCGCTGACAACAACTATCTCAGGATTGAGGACATTAACAAATGATTTTTCAATCAAATCCTTTCCTATTGGGATTATCCCGTCAGCACTTGGGGATATCCATTTGATGTCCTTGAATTTCTGCACGAGCATTTCGCATTCCTCCCAGCTTAAATTCTTAGGATTCTTGTTGAAATTAATTTCCGGAAGCATATCCTTGAGTTCATTGACTTTTGCAAGGCTTACCCTTGAGAATCTTGCCTGAAGGAATGATGAGAGCCGCGAGTATTCACTTTCGGCTTTGGAAAGGTCCAGAAGGTCATGGGCGGTTATTCCAAGGGGATGGGGCTGTACTTCAACCGGCTTCGGGGGAATTTCTTCGGTGGACCTTGGGAATACTATTGCCTCCCCTGAAGGGTCGGTAAATCTTATTTTTGCGTGGGGGTTTACAAGAGCGCTTCTTCTAAGATACTCAATAACTCCGTAATTGCTTTTTTCAAATTTCACATCCCCGAATTCCGCCTCTACGACAAGCCCCCTGAAATCGGAAGGCTCCTCAATTATATTTGTAAGAACTGGCTTGTTTGTCTTGAAATCAACGGAGATATTGCATTTGATTATCTCTTTACCGTTTCCGGATTCTGCATAAACCGGCTTTCCGGTTGTGAGAAGGGAATACATTGTGCATCCTGCTGCGCCGATACCCTGCTGTCCTCTCTGCTGTATATACCTGTGGAATTTTGTTCCCGCAAGCATCATACCGAGAGCTTTTCCGAGATGTTTTTTTGGTATGCCGGGGCCGTTGTCCTTCACTTTAAGCAGATACCTGTCTTTTCCGGTTTCTTTCATTTCCATCTCAATCTCAGGAAGTATGCCCGCCTCTTCGCATGCATCAAATGAATTGGTCACATATTCATGGACTATGGTGGTCAGAGATCTTATTTTTCCGGAAAATCCGAGCATCTGCTTGTTTTTCTTAAAAAACTCCGCAACGGAGTGTTCCTTAAATGTTTCTTGGGAAGCCAACTAATCACCTATAATTTTATTTTTAAATATCTCTCTTCTAACCTTTGAAAGATAATTCAGAACTGTTGAATGCTGGGAGCCTCCGATTATTTTCATTATCGCTTCCCTTGCGTATTCAATGTTTTCAATGGGTCCTATTATGGAAATGGTGTGTCCGTATACTGAAATTCTGCATTCTGTTGCAGATTCCATTTCCTTTTTTATCCTTCCTTTTTCCCCTATTACTCTGGACTTGATTCTCCTAACCGCACTGTCCGTATTTACATATTCCTTAAGATTAATTATCTCCAGCACCAGATGTTCTTTGAGGAGCTTTAGCGCTGTTTTCGGGGAAAAACCTCTTCCTATTGCTTTTATTACATATTTTGCAAAAAACACTTTGTCTTCATCCCCGGAGAGAACTACCTCCCCCTCTGAGCTGATTTTAAGTTTCACTGCGGCATTTTTTTCTATAAGTTCTTTTGTTTTTCCTTTTTCTCCTATCAGCACAGCGACTCTTTCCTTGGGGATATTTATTACTTCCATTATTTTACCTCTTTCCGATAATGCGTTTCATAAGAGAAACTAAGTGGGCATTTTTTTCTTTAGGGACCATCTCTTTTAATAGGTTAAGTAATTCCTCGTCAATTTTCTTGCATAACATTAAAGAGTTTAAAACATCTTCTTTTCCTTCCTTCAACGGTCCGGAAAGTATTTTTTTGTATGTTTCAACTACTTCCCTGTCTCCGCAGAGAAGGGACAAAGAATGGATTGCATTTGATTTGTTTTTCCCGATATCGTCCCTTGCAATAAAGATTAATTCTTTTTTTAACGAGCTTACAAGGTCTTTGTTTCCCATCTCGGATACGAGGGAAATTACCTCTTCATTGTCGATATCTGTTATCATTTCCTCAATAAATTCAATGAATTTTTCCTTGTTTTTTTGAAATGCTTTGTTCATCGCAACTATTATCTGGGGCGGGTGGCCTTCTTTTTTGAATGTTTCGGTGACCATTTTTGAGAAAACATCGTACCACTCCATATCAAGAAGCACGAGTATTGAATAATAGGCAATATCTGTCCTGCCCATTCTGAGTTTTTTTTCAATTTCTCCCCCTGATTCAATATTCCTTAATGCAATCCTGAAGAGAGCCATTCTTTCATGCTTAAGTTTTTCAAGTTCCTTTCGGATATCCTGTTCTTTTTTGTATGCAAGAAGAATCTTTTCAAGAACTCCGCTGAGATTGTAATCCGAGTTTTCAAGGTATTTGGAAAGATTAATCTTTTTTTCTTCCTCGTCCTCGTATTCAATATCGTCTCCGCCCCCGTGGGTTTGTTTCATTCCGTAATCCTGCATTCTAATCCTGCACCTCCTGAACCATATTAATCATAAGATGGGATATTTATAAGTTTTATTTTTATATTGTATAAATGGGGTTCCTATGGGAAATGAATCAATGGTTGATTATCTTCTCTCTTTCGGATGGATTACTTCGGAATCTGTAAAGAGGGCATTTCTTGAGGTTGACAGGAAATATTTTATTCCCAAAAATTTTCAATCGGACGCCTACAGCGACAATGCATATCCTATCGGTTCAGGGCAGACTATCTCCGCTCCGAGCGTAATTGCGCATATGCTTGAAAAACTTTATTTGAATGGGGGGATGAATGTTCTTGAAATCGGGACTGGAAGCGGATATAATACTGCACTTATTTCCTCAATTGTGGGGAAGAAAGGGAAAGTTGTTACTGTTGAAAGGATAAAAGAACTTTCTTCTCTTGCTGAGAATAATATTAAAAATTCAGGACTGGATGCGGGGAATATTGAACTTGCAGTTGGGGACGGCACTGAGGGTTATTTTGAATCTTCTCCTTATGACCGGGTCATAGTCACAGGCGGGATTCCTTACATAAAAAAAGAAATGCCTCTTGTAAAACAAATGAAAGAAGACGGAATACTTGTGGCTCCGGTTGGGGAAAGATTTTACCAGAATATCAATGTGTTTTTTAAGAAAGACGGCAGAATTGTTAAAACGCTTCCGGTATTGTTTGTCCCCATTATCGGGAAATACGGTTTTTCTGAGAAATAATATACTGCATAAATAAAACTGCTAAAAGTAATTGCACAAATAAAACTGCTAAATACCTGAGAAAAGAAGAAATACAGAAGTAAAAGATAGCCTCGAGCGAGATTTTCACCATTAAGAGTTGAACTCGCGGCCTCGTGCTTACCAAGCACGCGCTCTACCACTGAGCTATCGAGGCATCATTACTCTTTTAGGGACATATATTTTTAAATTTCCTCTCTACAAAAATAAGTTGTGGTCTTATGGATGAGGAACTCGCTTTAAGCGGCAGATATAAGTCATTTGATTTTGGGAAGAGATACTCTCTTGAAAAAACTCAGGATGAAGATGCTGCCTTTATTCTCTCTGAATTCAGCGATGCCCTGGAATATCCTGCTTATGAACTTTCAGGCATTGGACTTGGAAAGGTAAATGATTATGTTGACAAGCTTAAAATCACAGGAAAAGGAATGCCTTCTTTGATTTCAGCACTTGAAAACATAAGTGCCGGGCAGTTAAAAGACTCCCTTCTGGAGGCATGCGGGGATGACAAAAAGAAAATGTCCATTGCGGAGAGTGCTTTCATATATCTCCTGCTTAAGAGAACTGGAGTTCCAAACAGGCTTTCTGCAGATATGTTTGCGCCTTCCAAAACCCTTAAGTATGAACGGTTTGATTCCGATAAACAGGTTATGTTCGTTGGAAATTACAAAAACTGGAGAGTAATAAAAAAACTTTCCCTGGAAAATGCACAGGATTACGAGGTTTCTGCAGTTTTGTGTTCAGTTAATTTTACATCCGTAAATAAAGCGTTTGATTTTGCAGGCATAAACGAGGAGGAACAGGTTAAAAGGATATCAAAGGGAAGAAAATCACTCACTAATCTTGTTAATGCCCTTAAGCAGATTCATCATTCAGAGGACCCGAAAAAACTTGCATATTTGGTCTGCAAAGTCTGTGAAGAGGCGGGCTACCGTCCTTATGCTTCTCCGCATATGCTGTCAGACGCATATCCGGATATTAAGCCCCCGAAAGTAAGGGGAAGGAAGCCGAAAGGATAGCATTTAAACATTATTTTCTCTTATTTTTAACTGATGCATGGAGAAGGAACAGGAAAAGTTATACTTTATGGAGAGCATTTTGTGGTTCAGGGAGTGCCTGCAATAGCAGTAGGCATCTCAAACAAATGTGTTGTTGATATAGAACCCTCTGAAAAAATGGAATCCGTTACTGATTTGATGATAGTTCCGGAAACCAGCAGAAAAGCAACTATGGCTGTTTTCAGGGCGATGGGGGAAAAAGGCAATTTTAGGGTTTATATAAAGGGGGACCTCCCAACTTTTGGAGGTTTAGGTTCTTCAGCGGCGTACTCTGTTGCACTGGTGAAGGCAATTGCAAAAATGCAGGGGAAAAACCTTGCCCCTGAGCAGATAAATAAATATGCATATGAAGGAGAAAAGGTGTTTCACGGGGACCCGTCGGGGATAGACAACACAATGGCAACCTACGGCGGAGCCATTTTATTCAGGAGAGGAGATTCAGATTTTGAAAGACTAAAAATAGGAAAACCGCTTCACCTTGTTGTAGGAATAACCGGAGTTCCTTCACCTACTGCAAAAATGGTTTCAAATGTTGCGAAATTCAAAGAATTCAATCCAAATGAATTTTCACTTCTCTCAGAAAAAATGGAAAATATAATTGGGAGGGGAAAATCAGCCCTTGAAAAAGGGGAGATGGATCTTCTTGGAAATCTGATGAATGAAAATCAGAAGCTTCTTGAGAAAATAGGTGTTTCCACAGAATTAAACAGGGAGATAAATGAGACCGCCCTTAAAGAAGGTGCTTTGGGTGCAAAATTAACCGGGGGAGGCGGAGGAGGATGCTGCATATCCCTTGCAGAAAACAAATCCCATTCCGAAAAAATATCCTCCGCGGTTAAAAAAGAAGGTTTTGATTCTTTTTCCACAGTTGTTTTACCTTGATTTTTTAACATTAATTCTTTTGCAGTACCTTTTTATTCTGCACACAGAGCAAAATGGAGACACCGGAACACATACAGTCTGTCCGTATCCCACCATTGATTTATTTAGTTTTTTCCACAGTTTTTCAGGTATTTTTTTCTTAAGTTCCTCCTCAGTTTCTGAAGGTTTTTTGGTTGAAACCCAGCCGAGCCTGTTTGAAATTCTATGAACATGCGTATCCACCGCAATTGAGTTTTTTCCGAATGCCCAGTTTAAAACAACATTCGCGGTTTTCCGCCCCACACCCGGAAGTCTGATTAGTTCTGTGATTGATTCAGGAACCCTTCCCTTATATTCACAGACCAGTATTCTGCTCATTTTTGCAATCTTTTTTGCCTTGGTTTTGTAAAATCCCACACCGTAGATTAACTTTTCTATTTCTTTTTCTCCAAGCCCGGCAGTTTTTTCCGGTGTGTCCGCCTTTTTAAACAGCCGTTTAGAAGCAGTATAAGTGGTTTTGTCCTTTGTTCTTGCGGATAAAACAACAAAAACAAGTTTCTGGAAGCTGGTTTTCATTCCTGAAATAGAATACACAGGGGCATTCCTTCTTCTGCCCTCCTTTTCCATAATGCTTACTGCTGTGCCGTACTTCATACTTTTATCTCAGTACATATAGTCGGCTTTCCGTTAAGAAGGAGCTCCACTCTTTTTGGATGAAGGCCGTTTACTATGTATGATCTTGTTTTAAGCTTGATAAGTTCCCTTATTTTTCCAGTCATTCCGCCGGTTACATCAGGAGTTTCCGATTCCCCGACGTATTTTTCAACTTCAGGGAGATTTCTTTTGCTTATCTGCTTGACAATTTTGCCCTTCATATATACGCCGTCTACGTTTGATGCAAGAATCAGGTTCTGGGCTTTTTTTCCAAAATACGTGACCATTACATCCCCGGACATTACTGAGCCCCCGGTTGAGCTGTCAAGAATCATATCACCGTATAATACCGGAAGATATCCGTTTTTCATAAATTCAAAAACTACCTGGTCATCCACCTTGGTTATTTTTCCTTTTTTCTGCTTTACGATCACTGCGGGCGGAATAGAAACAGCCGGAACCCCGTTTTTTATAAGGGCATCGGTGAGAACAAATGACAGATATGAGCAAGCTGCGTGTGTGTCCGCAAATCCAAGCTTCTGTTTTGAGGTTTTAACACCGCGTTTAATTCCGTATCTCAGCACCGGAGCATGGCCGAATGAACCTGCACCGTGGACAAGAATAAGTTTTCCTTTGACTTTGTTCCACATTTTTCCTATGGATTTGGAAAGTTTCTCAATATTCTCTTCGTCTAGTTCCATATATCCGTGTTTTTTTGTGAGAATGCTTCCCCCTAACTTAAGCACCTGGTACTTCATATAGGATTAAATTAATTAACAGTTAAATAGTTTTCCCTTTTACAATATTGCTGATTTCTTCGTCTTCTTTCATATGTGAATATATATTTTCAACCACAAATTTGGGGTTTTTATTCAGTGAAAAAGAAATCTGCTCTGTGGAATATCCGTAAAAAAGATACATCCCGAGCGCCTGATTTTCATCTTCTTTGCTCCATATTAGTCTTGCATTATCCCCTTCATTTACTGCGAATCCCCTTTCCCAGAGCTTTAAAACTATCCATTCATCCATATTTATTGTTTCGCTGAATTCCATTTCATATAATTCTGCTCTTGCCATTTTCAAGGCAAAATTGGCCAGATAGGGCGGATATTCCTCTTTCATTTTTTCTCTTACTCTTTTCTCAATTTTTTTCCATTCTTCTTCCTTTTCATTTCTTTTTTCTTCAAACCCCTCTTCTGCACTGCCCATACTTTTGATCAGTATATCTGTGAAAAGCAGGCGGATTTTTTCCTTCCTCTCTTTTGTCTCCTTATTCTCAAACTTATATCTCCTGAAAGTGTACAGAAGCTCCTTAAACTCCGGACTGCTGCCTTTTTCTTCAGCTTTTTTAATTAGTTCTTTTATCTGCTCTTCTCTGGCATCTTCAAATACGAAATCAAAATATTTTTTCATTCTTTCCGGGTCAATATCGGCCATGTTAATAAGAACCTCAAACAATGGACTCACTCTTACCGTCTGCCTGCTTACAGATGCACTGATGATTTCATCCATAATCCCCTTCCCAATATTTCTGTAAAATGAATCTGCGGTTTCTAGATTGCAGATATCCAGTTTAATTCCTGCCTGGCGGATGATACGGATCATTTCCAAAATTCTTTTTCCGTTTTCAAGTCCTTTTTCAGAGCATATTTTTATATAAAAACTTGTTATGCCTGCCTTTCTTTCCTTTTTGATGTTTCTCCAGCCTTTCCATCCGCAGATTGTGTCAATAAAATTGATCAGAAGTTCAGCGCTTTCGGTTCTTCCATATCTGCGGGTTATGCCCAGCAGTCCTGCGGAGAGTTTTAATTCTCCGTCTTTCCCAAGTCCTTTTGTTAACATTCTGGTTAGAATTATAAATCCGGCAATATCATCGTTTTCATAGGTTTTGGACAGTTTTTCTGCTCTTTCTATTATTCTGCTTACACTGATGATTCTGTCAGTTGGATTCTTTTCTTCTGAAAATATCTGATTGATTTTTGCCCTTAATGTTTTTGTTAGGTTCAGGCCGGCGAGATATTTCTGAATTTTTTCGAGTTTAGTGGTGCCCCCCCTGTTTTTTCCTGTTTTTGTTTCGTTAAGGGGTTCCTTAATAATTTTACTTCGCACCGCAGTGTTACTAAGGCGACTTTTTTGAACACTCATAATTATTTTTAAACACACAAACTTATTTAAAAACGAGCACCTCCCAATTAATTTATGAGATTTTTGCTTGCAATAACCGGTGCATCAGGAATCATCTACGGAAAAAGGACTTATGAAGTTCTTAAGCAGTTAAAACACGATGTGGATGTTGTGGCTAGCGAAGGTGCAAAAAAGGTTGCAGAAGCGGAGGACACAGTTCTTCCGGACTCAGATTATGAAGAGAAAGATATTTCCGCCCCTTTTGCGTCCGGCTCGCATAAATGCGACGGGATGATTGTTTCTCCCTGTTCTGTCAAAACACTTGGGGAAATTGCAAACGGAGTTGGAAATACACTCATTACCCGTTCTGCAGAAGTAATGCTCAAAGAAAGAAGAAAGCTTGTGCTTGTTTTAAGGGAAACGCCTTATTCATATATAACTATTAAAAATATGGAAACCCTTACTCTTGCAGGCGGAATAATTCTTCCGGCATCCCCGGGATTTTACTATAAGCCGAAATCAATAGATGGAATGGTGGATTTCATAGTGGGAAAAACACTTGACCAGTTTGATATTGAACATAATTTGTTTAGGAGGTGGGGCAGATGAGTTTCAGGGATTTTATAAATAAATTAAAAAATGAAAACAAAATTGTTACTGCAAAAAAGCAGGTTTCCCTCAAATTTGAAGCGGCGTCAGTATTAAAAAAAGCGGAACCCTGCCCTGTTTTTCTGCCAAAAATAAAAGAGTCCGGTTATTCCGCCGCAGGAAATATATTTTCTTCAAAGGAACTCATTGCAGAATCTTTGGGAATTAAAAAAGAGGAGCTGATGAAAAAACTTTCAAATGCGGTAAAAAAGCCGTCGGAACCCGAACTAATTTCCAGAAAGGATGCGCCGGTAATGAAGAACACAATTGATGATGTTGATTTATTTGAAATGCCTGTTCCGGTTCATCTGAAAAAAGACGGAGGGCCTTATTTTACTTCAGCGGTAGTTATTGCGAACGACCCGGAATACGGAAGGAACTGCTCTTTCCACAGAATGATGGTTGTCGGCAAAGACAAATTAACTGCAAGGATTCTTGAAAGACATTTCAATGAATATATCCTGAGGGCTGAGAAAAGAAATGAAAATCTTCCGTTTGCATTCTGTGTTGGAAATTCAATAAATGTCCTTCTTGCAGGTGCAGTATCCTCAGAAATTGAAAACGATGAACTCAAAATTGCAGATGCACTTCACCCCCTTAAAACAGTTAAACTTGGGAACGGGATT
>JAFGQX010000064.1 GCA_016935455.1 Microcaldota archaeon | reverse complement strand
GTTTCCGGGTGCGATACTCAAGTTCAAGGACCCCAAAGCCTCTCTTCTTCTGTTCAAAAACGGAAAGGTCGTATGCGTGGGATGCAAAAGAAGAGACATAATCAAAAAAACCATCGAAAAAACAATCAAGATGCTTACGCCGTATGCGAAAAGGATAATCAGAAAGAAAAAGCCGAAGATAGAAATTACAAATATTGTTGCTGCAGCAAATCTTGGGATGGACCTGGACTTGTATAAAGTTGCATACAAAATGCCAAATGTGGAATACGAGCCGGAGCAGTTTCCGGGTGCGATACTCAAGTTCAAGGACCCCAAAGCCTCTCTTCTTCTGTTCAAAAACGGAAAGGTGATATGCGCGGGAGCAAAAACAGAAGATGAAATAGAAAAAACACTTAAAAAAGCAAAAAAGCTTCTTAAAAAATTCAAGGAAACGCGGGGATAACCTTATGAGGAATTTCCTTATTCTTTTTTTCAGCATCTTGTGTCTTATGTTTATGTTCGGGTGCCTGGAAAAACAGCCCATATTCAGGGATATCTCTGAATGCGCCGGCCAGAGCGATGCAGGGAAACCCCTCTGTTATCATGAAGCTGCAATTTCGGAGGCTGTGAAAAATCCGGAGAATGCAGAGAAAGCAATAGAATACTGCCAGGCGATAGAAAAACTGGACAGCGGTTCGGAGTCGCATAAAAATGCCTGTCTTAATGATGTTGCAGTAATATATGAAGATAAAGAGATATGTTTATCTACAATAACCAGTGAGATAGATAAAAAAATGTGTGTTGAAGAAGTTGAGGCTTCTACAAGGTGGAAAACCTACAAGCCATGCACTTCCTTAGAATTTATTATTTTTCCCGCTTTATTATTTTCATTAATCTTTGGACACCTGGTCCATTAGTTCAAGCGCTTTTTTTACGCTCATTCCTTCGCGGATACCGTAGTCTTCCGCCCATGTTGTCATTCCCCGGATTTTTGCTTTTAACAGTTCGTCAACAGTTTTGACCCCGCAGACAAAAGCGGCGACATCGCCTACTTTGTTTGCAGTTTCACAGTCAATATAACTGCACGCCACATAGCCGTTTTTTGCTTTTACGATAATCAAAGGAAGGTTGCCGATTCTTTTCTCTAGAGCCATATATTTTTTATCATCTAGAGTTACTTCATCCATTCCCGGTCGCCCCTTTCCCGTTTCCTCTCCAGCATCTTTTTTTTCTTTTGAGTAATTTTTCTGTGCTTTGCACAGCTGATGCAGTAATAAACCTCTGCAGATGAAAACATAGTTATGTCTTCTTCTTTTCCTTTAAGGTCTGTACTGTATCGGGACCTTTTTTCAAAAGCAACTGCTTTTGTTCTTGGAACAGATCTTCCGCATGAAATACAGACAACCGGACGGTCGCGTCCTCTTCTTTTCTTTCCCATTTAGCCACACCCCAAATTCAACTTAAGAGAATACCTTTAGTGTTATAGACATTTATATGGTTCCATTTAAAAAGCATATTGTAAAATAGCGGTCCGAGTTTTTTTTCTTTTATATTGAAGACACTTCCAATCAGCGGATTGTATGCAGGCATTATTATACAGCCTATTTTTTCATTGAATTTTTTGTAATGCTTTGAAATTTTTTCCGGATTGGCTTCGGCGGAGATAAACACCGGTTCAAGAACGGATTTTTTAAATTTGTCTTCGTGCCTGTAAAGAGGGTGCTGGTGGGCCATCAGAATACGTTTTGAATTCATAACTTTTTCTGAAGGCCAGCAGTGGCCGTGTATAAGGCCGAGACCGCGGTACACAAAACCTTCCGGAGGAACAACTTTAATTCCAAGCCTTTCAATGCCGCCGTCGTGATTCCCCTTTACAATTATAAGTTCAAAATCCTTCGTTATCAAATCAATCGCTTCCTCCGCTTCCTTTCCGACAGTCATAATTTCGTCTTTGAAATCTCCCAGAACAATTATTTTTCCTGCGGTTGTTGTTTTTGCATCCGAAACCAGCTTTTCCGCAAGTATTCTGCTGAAGTTGAGGTTGATGCCTTTCTCAGAAAGTCTTTTTTCTATTCCAAAATGCGTATCGCCCACTATAAATGCGTCTTTGTACAGCACTGCAGGTTTTGAATACAAAAATTTCATCAGTTAAAAAGAGATAAAAAATGTTTAAATGGTTTTTATTGTTGAGCATTTAAAATATGTTCAGGGAATACATAATTTAATGCAGATTTATTTCAGGCATGAGTCTGTAAGAAAAAACCAGAAAGCGCTAATTGCAGATACTGCAAGGGCTGTCCAGGAAGGAAAGATTCTTCTTGCACACGCACCCACAGGGATAGGAAAAACTGATTCCGTTCTTTCTCCTGCGCTGAGCTATGCTATTGAAAACGAAAAAACTGTTTTTTTTCTTACGCCGAAGATTTCACAGCACAAAATTGCGGTTGAAGTAATAGGCGGGGTTGCAGAAAAATATGAACTGAATATAACTGCACTTGACCTCATAGGACGAAGGTATGCATGCATAGACCCGGTGCTTTCCGAACTTGACCACGACGGGTTTTATCATTCGTGCGAGAAAAAAAGGAGAAAGGAAGAATGCATATATTACGGAAAGGCGCGCGGATACAGCAGAGCGGAGGAAGCAGAAGCCGGGCAGACTTTCAAAAAAATAATGAAAGACTACGGTGCAGTGAAAACACATGCAGAAGTTGTGGACATATGCAAAAAATACGATGCCTGCCCTTATGAAGTAATGATGAAAATAGGGAAAAAGGCAGACGTAATAATTGCAGACTACTTTCACTTTCTGACTCCGAGAATAAGAGAACTTCTTCTTTTAAAAACTGGAAAAACGATTGAGAACTCAATAGTAATAATAGATGAAGCGCACAACCTTGCGCCGAGAATGAGGCAGAGGCTCTCATCAACAGTGAATTCTTTTAATATGAAAAAAGCCGAGGAGGAGATGGTTCAGATTGGAGCTGAAAAAATCCGGCTTCAGAAGTTTTTTGACAAGTGGGCAAAGGAAAAATGCGGGAAAAACAGGGAGGTTCTTGTTTCAATGGAAAGCTTCGCGGATTTAGTCAAAAAATCTGGATATGAATTTGGAGAATTAATTGAGATTCTTGAAGAGACGGGTGGGCAGTATCTGGAGATAACTTCAAAAAGAAGCAGCTGCCTGAAATTATCAAGATTTCTTGAAAACTGGGTTAAGGAAGATAAAGGGGTGGTCAGAATAATCAAAAACAGCGGAACCTATTTTTCCCTTTCAAAAAAATCCCTGGACGCTTCAGTTCTTACAGCCGACTTAAACAAAACGCATGCATCAGTTTTGATGAGCGGGACACTTGAGCCACTTCAGATGCACAGGGATATTCTCGGGCTTGAAAGGGAAAAAACAGTAATGAAAACTTATGAAAGTCCTTTTGACAAAAAAAGAAGGCTGGACATTATAACAAAAACGGGGACAACGCGCTACAGCAAAAGGAACTTTGAAACCTATTCGGCTCTTGCAGAAAAGATAGGAAAAATAGTGGAGGGGGGCCCGAAAAATGCAGTTGTATTTTTCCCTTCATTCGCAGTTATGAACAATGTTGTTCCCCTTTTAAACAGCAGGGATGTCCTGATTCAGAGGGAAAGAATGAGGCCCCGTGAAGTGGGCGATATGCTCAGGGAATTTTACAAAGAAAACAGGATTTTGTGCGCAGTTCAAGGCGGTTCTTTTTCAGAAGGGGTTGACTACAAAAACGGAGTTATCAAAACAATTGTAATTGTTGGAATTGCACTTGAGGAAATGGGGATAGAGATAAAATCGCTTATAGACCATTACCAGGAAAAATTCGGGAAAGGATGGGAATACGGCTATATATACCCCGCGATAATCAGGGCGCATCAGGCCGCAGGAAGGGGCATAAGGAAAGAGAGCGACAAAGTCGCTGTTGTTTTTCTTGATGAAAGATTCCAGTGGAAAAACTACAGGCATCTGATAGACAGGAACAGGGAATTCATAGTAAGTGACGAACCCGAGAAATACATTAAAAAATTTTGGAATTAGGTGTAATGGATGATTTACACAGAAAAATATTCACCGGAAAAAATTGATGAAATTATCGGGAATGAACAGGCGAAGGAAAAAGTAAAAAGATGGATTCTTAACTGGAGGAGGGGGAAGATGTCAAAGCCTCTCCTTATTCACGGACCCACGGGAGTGGGAAAAACAGTATACGCAGATGCAGTAAAAAAGGAGTTTGACATGGAATTAATAGAAATGAATGCAAGCCAGTTCAGGGACAAAAAAAATGTGGAGAAGATTCTTTCGCATTCCCTTCTTGCATCTACGCTGAGCGGAAAGCAGAAGTTAATACTTGTAGATGATGTTGATTTTCTCTGCAAAAATGACAGAGGTGGCGCAACTGCAATAGTTTCGGTGATTAAAAGTTCAAATGCCCCGATGATTCTCACTGCAACCAATCCGTGGGAAAAAAAGATTGCGCCAATAAGGGCGGTCTGCGAGATGGTACAGGTTAAAAGGCCTACAAAAAACTCAATTGGAAAACTCCTTGAAAAAATAGCGGATGTTGAAAATCTGGAAATAAACGGGGAAAAAATAGCAGAAATAGCGGAAAACTGCGGGGGGGACGTACGGTCTGCAGTCAACGACCTGCAGGCAAACCGGCCGACAAGAAGAGACAGGGAAACAGATATGTTTAACATAGTAAGGACCATTTTCAAGGCACAGACATACAAAGAAGCAAAAGAGGTTATGAAAAGAGGGGTGAATTATGAGATGGTTGCACTATGGGTCGATGAAAATATTCCTTATGAATATAAAGACTGCGAAGACCTCGCAGATGCATATTACTATATGTCCCGGGCTGACCAGTTTATGGGAAGAATAACCGGGTCATCATGGGGATATCTGAGATATGTAATTGACTATATCAGTGCAGGTGTTGCGCTTTCAAAAAAGAAGAGGTATCCATATTTTGTAAAAT
>JAFGQX010000063.1 GCA_016935455.1 Microcaldota archaeon | reverse complement strand
GCGGTTTTATTCCTGGGTTTTTTAAAAGAAATTCAAAGAGTTTTATTCTTATAAAACAAAAATTTGGATATAACGGATTGTCTTTCCAGCTGGGCGCTTCTTTCTTTAAATAAATAATGAGGTTGTTTAGATTTATAGGGTAGGGTGCATCTATCAGAGCTCTGAGACGTACCAAAAACCATTTCTCATATGTCTGTTTATTGGGTTCCCCTTCAATTCCAAGTTTGTTTTCAAGCTCTTGCTCCCATCCTTCTTTTTTGGAAATACCTATAAGAAAAACAAAATCCTGAAGTTTGTCTCTTTTCTCTTCATAAACGGGCGGTGCAGGTTTTTGGGTTTCCTGTCTTGTAATTTTAAGGGGGCTTTCCAGTTGGTTGATTCTTAAAGATAACGAATTGGATAAACGGGAAGATATAGTCCCAGACTTAAAGAACATACTGCAAAACCCCTCAATAACAGACCGTACATAACCACCGCCTTCCTTAAGATTTTTAGCCCTTTCTTCAGCAGAAACCCCGCGACTTACGTCATTTTGATAGTATATGGCAACGTGGTTGTACAGATAATCTTCCAGTTTTTTAAGCAGAAGAGTTCTATTGAGATTGTTTTTAACAAATAAAGCAAAATCTTCTTCCTGTCCTTTCTTTTTCCATGAAGCATACAAATCACTGAATAATTTAGATAGAAACATCTCCCCTAAGTGACCACAGTTGCAAAGTTCACTTTTGGAATGCTCCTGTTTATCAGAAAACCCTGCAAGAATTCCGCAGAATGATTTAAATTCTTCGGAAGGATTGGGCATCACTCCGGATAACATATCCTGAAAAGTGGTGGCTGTCATAGTCCAAATATGCATAAAAATGTTTAAAAAAGTGTTATTTTAAGGGATTTGTATGCTTTGAACTAAATTGTGCCCATAAAATTGAGATAGGATATCGTGTATGCCATTGATATAAAATACAGCAAAAGCCCCACGAGGGAGACAAAAAGCATCCCGTATCCCAGGGAATCAAAAAACATAGGGATATGGCGTATAAATGACTCCCTTCTGGCAGAAAATAAAAACACGGCTATTGCAAGAACGATAAAACCAAAAAGGTAAAGGAGGGGCGTGACATCAAAAAACTGGCTTAAGACTACTGTGGGGAAAAGCCCAAGTACAATTGCAATTAAAACAACCACCCAGACAATTTCTCCGCCTTCACTGAGTTCATCAGTATTTATTTTTTTGTCCCTCATTGTGAGGTAAAGATAGCACAAAACAGCTATTCCGTAAAAATAATTTCCAATCCAGCTTAAAAAATCAACAGTGGGACTCACGGCGGCGTAAGGCCTGAATAAAAAGGAATCAACAACAAAAAGAACCACTAGGCTCAAAAAGAATGAAACCGGATTATGGAGAAATACTTTTACATTTTCCAAAATCCTGTCCCCCCTGCCTAACGCTGGTATTTTGGATTTGGACTTATATCTAGCCATGGTAGATTAATCAATGCCAAATTTATTAATCTTTTCTAAGGCTCAAGAGCGACCTTTACAGCCTCTTTTGCATCAAGAACCTCAAATCCCTTTTCAATCTCATCAAGCCTGAAGTTGTGGGTTATTATTTTTTCAAGAGGAAATCCCGCCTTAAGGAATGCTTTTGTTTTGTACCAGGTGTCAAACATCCTTCTTCCGTTTATACCGTTGACCCTTGCAGCCTTGAAAACGATTCCGGTAACATCCACTTCAAAAGGCTTTGAATAAACACCCAAAATGGAAGCCCTCCCCCCGGGCCTTAAAACAGAAATTCCGTCGTTAAACGCCTGGGGGGAGCCGCTCATTTCAAGCATTACATCAACGCCTTTTCCGTCAGTATAATCCATTATTTCTTTTTTCACATCTGCATCTCTTGATTTTAAGGAAAGGTCTGCTCCGAAATCTTTTGCAAATTTAAGCCTGAAATCGCTCGGGTGGACTGCGATAACCTTTTCAGCTCCGGCCATTTTGCACAGTCCCACTGCACACAAGCCAATAGGCCCCATTCCGAATACTGCAACTGTTTTTCCTGCAACATCCCCGTCAAATACTGTGTGAACTGCATTTCCCATCGGTTCCTGGGCAGATGCAATCCAGTGGGGGACAGATTTGTCATTTTTCCATGCATTTCTGTATGGAAGTGCAACATATTCTGCAAAAACACCGTTGACATCCACACCCAGAATCTTTACATTTTCGCATATGTGCTCGTTTCCGGTTCTGCACTGGAAACAGTACCCGCAGGAAATATGTGTTTCTGCAGAAACATGGTCATCTATTTCAAGTCCCCGGACATTTTTTCCCATTTCTACAATTTCTCCGGAAACCTCATGGCCGAAAATATAGGGAATATTTTTGCCTATTCTGTTTGCCGCCCATTCGTCCCATTTTTGTATATGCCTGTCCGTTCCGCAGATAGATGCGGCTTTTACTTTGATTAAAACTTCATCTTCATTTATTTTGGGGATTTCCGTTTCTTTTACTTCCAAGCCTGATTCAGGCTTTGATTTCCAAACAGATAACATTTTGCCGTCCATAAATAAACAACAAGGGATTAGGTATTAAAAGGATGGTTAAATTTATTCGGCGATAAACGGAAAGAGAATAAAAAGTTTTAAAACCCTGTACCGGATATCAAAAACAGGGTGAATTAATGAATAAAAAATTCTATGAAGACCTTTCCACAGATATGAAACAGCTTGAAGAACAAAATCTTGTATGGGACATTAAAACGCTTGAATCCGCTTCCGAAGGAAGAGGCATAATCAACGGAAAGGAATGCTTAATACTGTGCTCAAACAACTATCTCGGACTTGCAAACAATCCGGAAGTAAAAAAAGCATCGCTTGAGGCGGTTGAAAAATACGGCGCAGGCTCCGGTTCTGTACGCGCTATCGCAGGAACAATGGACCTTCACCTTGAGCTTGAAGAAAAAATAGCAAAATTCAAGCATACGCAGGACGCTCTTTATTATAATACGGGTTTTACTGCAAATTCCGGGGCGCTTCCCCAGCTCCTCAGAAAGGGAGATCTATGCATCTCGGATGAATTAAACCACGGCTCAATAATAGACGGGGTAAGGCTGAGCAAAGCAGACAAAACAATATACAAACATAAAAACATGGAGGACTTGAGAAACAGATTAAAGGAAGCAAAGGAGGGCAATTACGGCAGGGTTTTAATTATAACTGACGGCGTATTTTCAATGGACGGGGATGTTGCACCCCTGAAAGAGATTGTGGAGCTTGCAGAGGAGTTTGAGGCGGTCACTTATATAGATGATGCCCACGGAGACGGAGTTCTCGGAGACCACGGGAGAGGAATTTCATCCCACTTCGGAGTTGAGGGAAGGGTTGATATTGAAATGGGAACATTCTCAAAAGCATTCGGAGTTATGGGCGGATATATCTCAGGAGAAACCGTGCTGAAAAAATTCCTTTTAAATAAATCAAGAACCTGGCTTCTTACGGCGTCCCACCCTCCCGCAGTTGCAGCGGCGTGCATCGCATCTCTTGACATACTTGAAAGAAACGACGAGCTGGTAAAAAAATTATGGGAAAACACCAGATATTTCAAAGGGAGATTAAAAGAGCTCGGATTTGACATAGGTGAAAGCGAAACACCAATTACACCAATAATGACCTATGAATCCAAAAAGGCAAAGGAAATGAGCAGAAAACTTTATGATGAAGGCATATTTGCACTGCCCATAGTTTTCCCGATGGTTGCAAAGGACAAGGCAAGAATAAGAACAATGATGAACGCATCCCATACAAAAGAGGATTTGGACTTTGCAGTTGAAAAAATAGAAAAAATAGGAAAAGAACTGGAGTTAATAAAATAATTACTCCACAACTATTATTTTTCCTTTCATTTCCGGATGAATATTGCATTCATAATCAAATTCCCCAGTTTCATTGAACGTTCTCTTATACGCGTTATTGCTGATAAGCACGTTTGAATAATCAAACTCCCCAAATTTAACTACATGCTTTGCAGATTCCCTGTTTATCCAGGTTATTACTGTTCCTTTTTTGACTGTCATAACTGAAGGAACAAACTGCATATCTTTTATATCAATAATAGGCTTGTCTTCATTTGTATATATCTTGGCAGGCTCTTCTGCAGGCGGAGAGGTTTCTTCCGCAGGCTCTTCCATAGGAACGGTTTCATCACTTAAGGGGAGCGCCGGGGGGGTAATGCTTTCTTCTTCCGCAGGGGCAGTCTCTTCAGGAACATCACTTGGAAGTCCAATGTGCTCTTCTTCTTCAAGCGTTTCTTCCACCTGGACGGGAACGATGCATCCGAACAGAAGAATCAAAAACAATGAAAAAACTAGTATTTTCTTCATAAAACCACAAACTAATTCTAATAATTAGTATTTTAATACTTTTCATATGAAATTTAATATATAAGTGACCAGTTTATGAGTAAAGACGAATACGAATTAGAAAGAAAAAGAAAAAAAGCCCTTGACGAATTCCGGGAAACCGGTCTGGGCTTCTGCGAATGCGAAGAAGAGGAATCATAGCATACCTTTCAGGTACTGTTCATAACCCTTTAAGTCCATCAAGCCATGCCCGCTTAGATTGAACACTATTGTTTTGGACTCTTTATTTTTTCTGCATTCCACTGCCTTATCTATACAGCATTTTATTGCATGCGCAGATTCAGGTGCGGCAACAATCCCCTCGGTTTCCGCAAAAAGCATTGATGCCTTAAACACTTCATTCTGGTCGTATGCAACAGATTCAGCATATCCCTGATTAATTGCTGAGGAAACTAAAGGTGCCATTCCATGATACCTTAATCCTCCCGCATGGTCAGGCGGGGGAACATACTGGTTTCCAAGCGTGTACATCTTTAAAAGAGGTGTGAGTCCTGCAGAATCCCCGAAATCATATCTGTATTCGCCTTTTGTTGTGGACGGACAGGAGGAAGGCTCAACAGCAATTATCTCATAATTCATTTTTTTCTTTATCTTGTCCTGCAGAAATGGAAATGAAAAACCTGCAAAATTGCTTCCGCCTCCGATACACCCTATAAGAACATCCGGTTCCTCTTCAATCATCTTCAGTTGTTTCTGGACTTCCTGTCCTATTACTGTCTGGTGAAGCATCACATGGTTAAGCACAGAGCCCAAAGCATAATGTGTTTTGTCATCTTTTGCTGCAAGCTCAACCGCTTCGCTTATTGCAATCCCAAGGCTTCCGGGAGTATCTGGCATTTTGGAAAGAACACTTCTTCCATAATCGGTCCGGCTGCTTGGTGAAGAGAACACTTCTCCACCGTATGTTTCCATAATTGTTTTTCTGTAAGGTTTCTGTTCAAAACTTACCCTTACCATAAAAACCATTACATCAAGGTCAAAAAGGGCACCCGCATAGGAAAGGGCTGTACCCCACTGTCCCGCACCCGTCTCGGTTGTGAGATTTTCTATTCCCTCTTTCATATTATAATATGCCTGAGCTATTGCGGTGTTGGGCTTGTGCGAACCGCACGGGTTGAGTCCCTCATGCTTGAAGTATATTTTTGCAGGAGTTTTGAGGGCTTTTTCCAATCTTGAAGCACGGAAAAGAGGGGAAGGCCTCCCCATTTTTATCAATGCATCCCTCACTTCCTCAGGAATGGGGATATATCTTTCCCGTGAAACCTCCTGCTTTATGAGTTCCTTTGGGAATAAAACCTCAAGGTCTGAGGGATTAACCGGTTCTTTTGTTGCGGGGTTTAAAGGAGGGTGCAGTGCAGAGGGTAGGTCTGCTGCAAGGTTGTAATAATTTTTTGGTGTCTCGTCCACATCTAAAACAATCTTAATATCTTTAGTCATATTATCGCCTCAAATTTATTTCTGCTCAGCATTCTGTACACTTTCATATGCGAAACATTCAGCACTCCGGCTATTGCGCGTATGCTGAGACGTTCTTCAAAATAAAGGTAAAGGATTTTTTTCAGGAGTGTCCGGTCCTCTCTGCTCAGGGATTTAGTTGAAGTCGTGCCACCGGTGAATCAGATCCATTCTGTCCATATAGAACAGTTCTGCAGTCTCAAAATCTATTTCAGTTTCCATATGATTCACCTCAAATTTATTTTGCATGGATAATTTATTTAAAGGTATGTAACAAAAACAGCTTGTTGGACATGCTGAACTCCCAAAAAATACTTTTTGTAATAATTGCAGTGTTCCTGCTTCAGATTTTAATGCCGGGAATAACTGAGGAATTTTATCTTGACCCCTCAACCGTTCTTCAGAAACCTTGGACAATTGTAACCAGTATGTTCCTTCACGGAGGGCTCACGCATCTTTTCTTTAATGGTTATGCACTCTTTCTCTTCGGGCTGATACTTGAAAGAAAAATAGGCGGGAATGAATTTATTAAACTTTATTTTGCATCTGGAATAATTGCAGGGCTTGTTTATGTTCTTACTGTGTTTTTAGGGGCTCCTGCAATTCCAGCACTGGGTGCAAGCGGGGCAATCTACGGGGTTCTGGGCGCGGTTGCTGTCTTAAGACCAGACATGAAAATATTTTTTTTCTTTTTCCCGATGAAAATGAAATATGCTGCGGTGCTGTGGGTCATTATTGAATTCTTGGGAACATTCAATCCTTATTCAGGAATAGCTTCAGCGGCACATCTTGGAGGCCTTGTTGCGGGACTGGTTTATGCATACTTCCTGAAAAAAAGAATTAATCCCCCGATGCCCGTGGCATACTATGTTCCAAGAGACCCTTACGAGCAGTATTATTAATTAAACAACCGGCGCAGAACGATTTATTTTTAAAGAATACATAAATAATCACTTTAGGGTGTTTACAATCAAAGAGATAAAAAAGTATCTGGGAAGCCTTTCTATGCTGATGGGAATAATAGGCATATTTCTCGTATTCGGCGTTGCATTTCTTTTAAACGGGGCGATAGACAATATGGAAGCTTTGCTTTTAACCCAGTTAAATTTGGTGGATGAAACACTTCTGTCTGTGGAAGACAGTCTTGAAACTGCACAGATTCAGGCGCTTAAAGCAAACGATACCTTTGAAAGCCTGCAGGATTCTTTTGAAGGGGTTCAGCAGTCTTCACAGGATGCCGGAGAAGCCATTAAATCAATGGGAGGAACACTTAAACTTATCAATCTTTACGGATTCGGGTTTTCTTCCGAAGGACAACAGATGATTGATGCTGGGCAGGCGCTTATTGATTCCTCCGGAGAAATGGCTGAGATAACCGAAGACCTTGATGAGTATAAGGCGGGTGCATCCCAGATGGGCGAAGATCTGGGGGTTATAAAAACCACCATCAGTGAATCAAGGCAGGAATTAAATGAGGCAAAAGGTGAAATGTCCTCAATATTCGGAAGTATGAAGATTGCAGTCCTTCTGCTTTCACTTGCACTTATGATTCTTTTTGTGATGACGATTTTGAATGCCGGGGCGGAGATTATTTAGTCTTTGTTTTCCCCTTTATATTTTCCTTCATACAAACTGTCTGTTTTTTCTGCAAGTTTTACAAAAATCATCTGGCCTATTTTTGCATTTCTTTTCAAAACTAGTCCCTTGGGATTTGAAACTATAAGGAGCGCTTCGCTTCTTCCTTCATAACCCGGGTCCCATACTGCAGTTTCAAGGGTTACACCGCATCTTAAAAGAGAAGAACGGGGCAGGCACAATCCCACAAGGTGCCCGGGAATTTTAACATATTCATTGAATATGACCTTATAACTTCCTGGATTAAGGTGAACTTCATCAGAGTTATAAGAAAGGGGCTTAACCTCTGAAATTTTTCTTTCGCTGTTGTCAAAATCTATTTTTCCCGCGCTTTCAAATTCATAAACTTCTTTTAAGGTGATGTCAACACCTGCGGGCTGATACTGGGAATCGCCCACCATATTTTCAAACAATTTTGAATAAAGTATGTGCTGTTTTGGAAGAATCATTTAATCACGCGGATAGAAGGATATAACGTTTGTTTTAATATTATTTCTGTTCGGATAGGTTATATGAAAATAGTTGTTGCTTTCGGGGGGAATGCCATTCTCCGGAAAGGACAAAAAGGAACTGCGGATGAGCAGAAAGAGAATATACTTAAAACCTGCAGAGAGGTTGCCAAATTAATTCAGGAAGGACACAAGGTAATTATTACTCATGGAAACGGTCCGCAGGTTGGAAACATACTCATACAGCAGAAAGAAGCCTCCGATATTGTTGCCCCCCAGCCGATGGATATTGCGGGCGCGATGAGCCAGGGACAGCTCGGATACCTTATCCAGCAGATATTGAGAAATATCACCGGAAAGGAAAGCATAACATTTGTAACTGAGGTTCTTGTTGATGAAAATGACCCTGCATTTAAGAATCCCACAAAACCGGTCGGGCCTTTTTATGAGGAAAAAATCTCGGAAGATATGGTTTACGATTCGGGGAGAGGATACAGAAAAGTTGTGCCTTCTCCGGTTCCGGTTGAAATTCTCGGGGTGGAAGCAGTAAAAAGAATTATTGAGGATGATACTGTGGTTATTGCTGCCGGAGGAGGCGGAATACCAGTTGTAAAGGATAGGCATGGAAAATTCAGGGGGGTGGAAGCAGTGATAGACAAGGACCGCGCATCGCAGGTTCTTGCGAATG
>JAFGQX010000062.1 GCA_016935455.1 Microcaldota archaeon | reverse complement strand
TTGTTGAAGGAAATCCCGTTGCAGAAATGGCTGTTTACCTTGTATTGAGGGACAAACCCTTGAAAATAGAAAGACCCCAGAAATTTGGAGGCGATGTTGAGTTTGCATCCTCCGAAGAATTTACCTCTGCTTACACAAAAGGAGAGATACATCCAATGGACCTCAAGAGCGCTGTGACAAGGGAAATCACTGAAATGCTTAAACCTTCAAGGGATTATTTCTCCAAGCACAAAAAATATCTTGAACAGATGGGTCTAGAGGATATTACACGCTGAAATACCCTTCTATAATTTTGTTTATTTTTTCTTTTGCTTTTTCCATTTCTCCAAGCACTTCTTCATGAGTTAATTTTTTTCTGCTGATTCCCGCAGCATAATTTGTTCCTACTGCAATCCCGCATATCTTCAGCCCGAGCTCGTTGGCAAGGATGGTTTCATAGCAGTTTGTCATGCTTACCAGGTTTATCCCCTGCTGTTTCATTATTCTTATCTCTATTTTTGTTTCAAATCTCGGCCCCCTGGTTGTTTTGATTATCCCGCCCTTCTTAATTTCAATATTAACTTTTTTTGCACTTTCTTCAATTCCTTTTTTCATTTCCGGATTAAAGGGCTCGCCCATATCCTCATGTTTCATCTCTTCAGAGAAATCATCAAAAAATGTTACTGCTTCATCTGTTCCTGCAAAATCATCAAGCAGGATTAAATCCCCGGGTTTGTAATCAGAAATTATTCCGGATGCGTAAATCCCAAGTATTTTTTTAATCCCCAGCTTTTTAAGCGCATAAATATTCGCCCGGTGATTAATTTTATGAGGGGGGATGCTGTGTTCTTTTCCGTGCCTTGGAATGAAATAAACAAGATTTTCCTTTATTTTTATCATTTCCACATATGCTTTACCATAAGGAGTTTCAATTTCCTTCTCAGAAATTTTTTCTCCTATTTTGTATATTCCGCTTCCGCCAATTATGCCCATCATTTTCTGCACCCTAAACTTTCAGGAAATTTTCAAGTATCTTTTCTCCTTGCTGGGTATGCCATACTTCGGGATGGAACTGGACAGAGTATATTTTAAGCTCGTTGTTTTCCATCGCTTCAACCCTGCATATTTCTGAATGTGCCAGTATCTTGAATCCTTCAGGAACAATCTTCACTTCATCAAAATGGGATACCCAAGCCTCAAATTTAAGGGGAATGTCCTTTAGCAGAATTCCATTATGGTCTACTTCAATTGTGCTTATGCCGTATTCCGCGGATTTCCCCTTTTCTACTCCCCCCCCAAAAACATATGCGATAAGCTGGTGCCCGAAACATATTCCTAAAACCGGCTTATCCCATTCTTCTCCCCGTATTTTATTCAGAACCTCTTCGCTCAGCCCGTTCTCTTTTGCATAAACCGAGCTCGGTCCCCCGCTTATAATTATTTTTTCAGCATTTTCTATTTTGTTTTTTACATTGTTATATTTTTCCTGATTATTTATTATCTCGGATTCAAAACCCATGTCCCTGCAGTTTCTTTTAATTAGGTGAGTATATTGAGAGCCGTTGTCAATAATTATTATCATAATTTATGTCTTGTGTATGAAATTTATTAATCATTTCGCACTTTTTTATTTTTGTCTATTAACTATAACATTTATAAACCCTTTTAGACACATTTTATAACATGGTCAATAAATATTATAGTGAAGATGAATTAAAAACTCTTGTGGGAACTGCCTTTGATTGCATGCTTGATCGGCTTAAAGTATCCGAAAATTCTCGTGGTGATCTGAAGGAGAAGTTATCTGAAGCCGTTTTTGGTAATATTATTTATTATGATTTTTCAAATCATGCTGAATCTAGGTCTAAAACATATATAAAGTCGGGGGAGTATAGGGGGAATCTTTCAATAAGGGCTATTAGATCTGACGACATGAGGAAGGCCATACGTTCTGTTCTCGAATCTTCAGAATCCATGTTCCCTAAGAATGGACAGCTTCCAGAAGAAGTCCATTTAATCATTGATTTGTTTACCAACTCCAAGAATAAAGGGGAACTTGTAGGTAAAATAATGAACTTGAAACCACAGAACCCAAGTGTAGATTTGAATTATAAAGACACTAATCCAGCACAGGAAGTTTCTACTGACTCCGAAGAGGATACAATCAAGACTGATGTAGTTCCTGATTCTTTTGAACAGGTGGATGAACCTGAAGAGGAATCTCTGCCAGATATAGTTGATATGGATGACAGGGCCGAAGCAGAAAAGAGAAGAGGAACAACTCAAAGATTAGAAGCAGTAAAACCTGAAGAGGACATCAATGAGGTACAAGTAATTACCCCTCCCCAGTCTGAACCTGAAGAACAAACGCAGGAAGAGCTTGCTGAAGAGCTTTACAATGCAGCCAGAAGGGGGGATGTTGAAGCAGTAAAACAAGCTTTTGAAAAGGGTGCAAAACCAGACCCAATTATTGTAGCTGTTCCAATATATAATGGTGAGATTGTACGTTTATTTGTTGAGAATGGTCTTAATGCGGATACTATAAATCCCCATTCAGGTTATACTCTCCTTATGAGGGCAGCCAAAAGAGGGGATGAGGAGACAGTAGAATTACTTTTAGAACACGGAGCAGACCCAAATATTCAAGCTAATGATGAAAACACAGCTTTGTTAAGGGCAATTAAATCAGGAAACGAAGAGGTAGTTGAACTGCTTCTTAAATCCGGGGCAAATCCTAATAAAGAAGATTTAAGAACCAATCCTCTTTTGCTTGCGCTTGAAGAAAAAAAACATTTAATTGCAGAACTTTTATTGGTGTATAAGGCCGATGTCAATTATAAGTTTGAAAGAGGTAGTGATTCTGTTCTGGCATTTGCAATAATGAATAAGCTGGAACTTGAGGAGTTGAAATTCCTTATTGAAAAAGGCGCAGATATTAACTCTTCCAGATTTCCAATATTGTACTATGTTGCCTATGACGGCACCCCAGAAATTGCAGAATATTTAATCGGATTGGGAGCCGATCCTAAATTGAAAAACAAGGATGGAAAAACTGCTTTGGAGGTTGCTGAAGAAGAAAAAAATACTGCAGTTGCTGAGTTTCTCAGGAATTATATGGCTGAAAATGAATCTGGTGCTGAGGATGTTGAATCTGGAGAACTTCCTATATTGGAAGAATCAGATGTGGAAATTGAACCAGAGCCCACATTGGAAATAGAGGACCAGGATGTAGGGGAAGATGTGGGAGGTGTTGAAGAAGAGCCTTCTTATGAGACTGAATCTCCGCCTACAATCCCAGATATGAAAAAACCTAAAGAGGAACGGGTGGTTGAGATAACTTTAACCAAATCCAAATTAATTCTCGGAACCGTTGTATTTACAGCATGGACGGTAATCTCTGCTTTAACGGGTGCCTTAATAGGTTCATCCGGAGGAGTGGAAGAGAAAACAAATCAGACTGTCAAGGAGCAGGCGGAAACACCTGAACCTGAAAAACCGGAAGAACAGGTTGATTATAAAGTTGAAATAACAGCATATTTTGACAAACTGAATCTTAAATCTAAAGATGGCCAAACAGAATCAAAAAGGGTTGCAGATGTTCTTGAAAGACTTGGTTATAATTTGGGAAACAAATCAGACAAAGAAGTATACAATGCTCTCCAAGATTTTGACAAAGAATATCTTAAAGCATCAGATGAAGACCTTGCAGAAATGACAGAATCCAAAGACAAAAACAAAAAAGCAATTGCGATTCAGCTTCTTTGGAACAGAACCAACAAAGGAAAGGAAATCCAGGGAGATGCATTATACGGAAAAAACACAAAGAAGATGCTTAAAAAGCTCAAGAAAGGAAAGAACACAAAAGGTTTATTCGCCCTTGAACTTGATAAAAAAACCTTCAGACCAAATTTCAATGAGTTTAAGATGGGTTCAAAGAGATACAACACAATGGTTGCAAAAAATAAAGGAATCCCCAAAATCAGAAACAACTGCTGATTTTTCACTTTTTTATTTTTCCTTTTAATCCATACATTTATAAATATTTTTATATACAGCAATACTTTACGTGTTTAGCTAGCCGGTATGCTAGAGGTTCGTTTATCCTCAAAATCCCGGGGTGGTTCATTGGCAAAGAAAAAAGAAATCTCATTCAATATTTTGGAGCACTCAATTCTTCCCAAAGCTTCGGTTGTAACGGAAAAGGAAAAAGAAAAGGTTCTTAACGAATATTCTCTTAAAGAGGAAAACCTCCCCAGAATAAAACACAACGACCCGGTAGCAAAAATTCTTGAGGCAGAGGCGGGAGACGTAATAAAATTTGACAGAAAGGACCCAACCGGCAGATACGCTTATTACAGACTAGTAATTTAAGGGGGAAATTTTATGCAGTATGACTTGCTTAAGGCATATTATAAATCAAACAGTTTAGTGAAACAGCAGATTGATTCCTACAATAAATTTGTGGACATCGGAATGCAGAGAATTATTGACAGAATCGGAATGATACAGACCAATGTTGAGGGCTTTGAACTCAAACTTGGAAAAATAAGGGTTGAACAGCCGAGGCATTATGAGGTAAGAGGAGGGTACAAATCAATACTCCCTATTGAAACAAGGCTGAGAAACCTTACATACGCTTCACCGGTATTTCTTGAAATAATTCCGATATTCAACGGCGTGGAAAGACCGGTTTATTCCGATGTTTTCATTGGAGAAATCCCCGTAATGGCCAAATCCAAGCTTTGCTATCTCTCTAATATGGGGGAAGATGAACTTATAGAAAATGGTGAAGACCCCGGAGATCCAGGAGGTTATTTCATCATCAACGGAAGCGAAAGGGTTCTTGTAAGCGTTGAAGACCTCGTTCCAAATAAGATAATGGTTACAAAAGAAAGAACTGGAACCGTTTCCAAGGTTTTCTCAACAAGACAGGGCTTCAGGGCAAGATGCGTGGTCAACAGAAACAAAGACGGAATCTTGACTGTTGAGTTTCCAAGCGCTCCCCCGGGAATACCCCTAATATCCGTTCTCAGAGTGCTCGGCCTGAAAACAAATTCCAAAATATTGGAATCTTTTGAAGACAAACTTGTCGTTCAGAATGATATTCTTTTGAACCTTGAACTTGAAAAATCCAAAAATCAGGAAGAAGCAAAAGAAATGCTAAGCAAAAAACTTTCTCCAGGACAGCCCAGAGAATTCAGGCTTTCCAGAATGGAAAACCTTTTGGACAATTACCTCCTTCCGCATGTTTCAACAGACCCGGAAAAACGGCTGGAAAAAGCCGCATATCTCATAAGAATGGCTACAAGAGGAATAAAAGTTTCATACGGAAAAAGAGCTCCGGATGACAAGGACCATTATGCAAACAAAAGAGTAAAACTCGCCGGAGACCTGATGGAAGAACTTTTCAGGTATGCATTCCAGTTCCTTGTAAAAGATTTGGTTTACCAGTCCTCAAGAGCCGATGCAAGAGGAAGACGGCTTCAGGTTCACACACTGGTAAGGCAGGATGCGATGGCCGACAGAATAAGATATGCGATGGCAACTGGAAACTGGATTGGAGGACACACCGGTGTTTCCCAGCTTCTTGACAGAGTATCTTATCTCTCAACACTATCTCATTTAAGAAGGGTAATCTCTCCGTTAAGCAAAAAACATCCTCACTTCAAGGCAAGAGACCTTCACGGAACACACTGGGGAAAGCTCTGCCCAAATGAAACCCCGGAAGGGCCTTCCTGTTCATTGGTAAAGAATCTTTCAATTCTTGCCGAAGCGTCAACCGAACTTGATGATGAAGAACTGCTGAAAACTCTTCGAATGTTCGGCATAAAAGAATAAGGTGTATTATAATGGCTGAAGAAAAAACATCCGTTTATTTGAATGGAAAATTTATCGGTTATCATTCCGAAGGCGAAGCACTTGCCAGAAGATTAAGGGAAAAAAGAAGGTCCAACGAACTCAACTACAATGTCAACATTTTTTATGATGACAAATCAAAAGAACTGTTTATAATCAGCGACAGGGGAAGAATAAGAAAGCCGTATGTTGTAGTTGAGGAGGGGAAATCAAGACTTACCCCTGGAATCCTGGAAAGGGTAAACAACGGGCAGCTCGGCTGGGACCATCTTGTTAAGATGGGCGTAGTTGAATATCTGGATGCAATGGAAGAAGAAAATGCATTTATTGCACTTGGTGAGAAGGAAATCACCCCTGAACACACCCACCTTGAATTTGACCCGTCATCCATTTTCGGAGTAACAGTATCCGTTCTTCCCTACCCGGAGCACAACTCATCTCCGAGAATTACAATGGCCTGTTCAATGGCAAAACAGTCTTTGGGGGTTTACTGTTCCAATTTCAATTTTAGGTATGATACAAGGGCATATGTGATGTATTACCCGCAGCAGCCCCTTGTCCAGACCAATTTATACAACATACTAGACTTCAAGAAAAAGGCAGCTGGGCAGAACTTTATAGTTGCACTGACCTCATACCACGGATACAATATGGCGGACGGCCTTGTCCTCAACAAAAGCTCTGTTGACAGAGGCCTTGGCAGG
The DNA here is from genome assembly GCA_016935455.1 of Microcaldota archaeon. Classification (GTDB taxonomy): domain Archaea; phylum Micrarchaeota; class Micrarchaeia; order Anstonellales; family Bilamarchaeaceae; genus JAFGQX01. The sequence goes on along the minus strand of JAFGQX010000062.1, from coordinate 4,699 downwards.
GTTATGATGTTCAGAACCTATGAAACTGAGGAGAGAGTATATCCTGGAGGGCAGAAAGACAAAATAGAAATGCCCGACCCCACAGTTGTAGGATACAGGGGGGAAGAGGCTTACGCCCATCTCGGAGACGATGCTATAATTTATCCTGAGGCGGAAGTAAGCGGAAAAGAAGTTCTTGTGGGAAAAACCTCACCGCCGAGATTCCTTGAAGAAATATCTGTTTTCGGTGCAATAGAGGAGAAAAAAAGAGAATCCTCCCTTGCATTAAAGCCCGGAGAAAAAGGAAAGGTGGATTCAGTTATGGTTACTGAAGGCCCAAGCGGCTCAAGACTTGTCAAAGTAAAAATTAGAAGCCCGAAAGTGCCTGAAGTGGGAGACAAATTTGCATCCAGGCACGGACAGAAAGGTGTTATAGGCCTTCTTGTTCCCCACGAAAGCATGCCTTTCACTTCAAACGGAGTGGTTCCGGATTTGATTGTTAATCCGCATGCAATTCCTTCAAGAATGACTGCTGGCCATCTTCTTGAAATGCTTGGGGGAAAAGCAGCTTCAATAGGCGGAAAGACCGCCAACTCAACTGCATTCTCCGGCGATACCGAAGAGGATTTCAGAAAAACACTCAAAGAATGCGGTTTTGACGAGTACGGGGAAGAGATTCTTTATGACGGCGTAACTGGAAAGCAGTACAAGGCAAAGATATTCGTAGGGGGAATCTATTACCAGAGACTCCACCATCTCGTTTCAAACAAAATGCATGTAAGGGCAAGAGGCCCTGTCCAGCTTCTTACAAGACAGCCGACTGAAGGGAGGGCAAGAGAAGGAGGACTTAGATTCGGTGAAATGGAAAGAGACTGCCTGATAGGATATGGCGCATCAATGCTCATCAAAGAAAGACTTCTGGAAGAGTCGGACAAAACAACAATCCTTGTATGCTCGGAATGCGGTTCAGTTGCTACGCATGATTACATAAATGGAAAGGATATTTGTCCCCTTTGTGCAAGCGAAAACGTTGAAGGTGTTGAAATGAGCTATGCTTTCAAGCTTCTGCTGGACGAAATAAAGTCAATGTATGTTTTCCCGCGATTGCTGCTTAGGGATAAAGCGTAAGGTGATACTATGACAGATTCACAAGTTCAAAAAATGGTTGACAAAATTAAGTTTACTATCTTTTCTCCGGAGATGGTAAGGAAAATGGCTGCTGCAAAAATTTTTGTACCTGATACATACGATGATGACGGTTATCCTATTGAAGGAGGTCTTGTTGATGTAAAACTGGGTGTTGTTGACCCGGGTCTCAGATGCAAAACCTGCGGAGGGAAAGTAAGGGAATGTCCGGGCCATTTTGGATTCATTGAAATGGTGAGGCCGGTTACCCATGTTTCCTTTACCAAACAGATACTTCACGCCCTTAAAAACACCTGTCCCAACTGCCACAGATATGTTTCCAAAACAGCGGGTTATATTGCCAAGTCAAAAAAAGAGGAGCCTGAATTTGAAGTTGCTCCCGAAGCCGAAGGTGCAGAAACGGTTCAGGAAGGCAAGTCCAAACCAAGCAGAAAAAGAAAATGCCCGCACTGTAATGCACACATGCCGGTTATGAAACTTCTTAAACCCACTACCCTCTATAAAGATAACCTCGTTATGCTTCCTTCTGAAATAAGAGAATGGCTTGCAGCTATTCCTGATGAAGACCTGTTAAAACTGGGTTTTGATCCGGTTTATTCAAGGCCGGAATGGATGGTTTTAAATGTTCTTCTGGTGCCGCCGGTAAGTGCAAGGCCCTCAATAACCCTTGAAACTGGTGAAAGGTCCGAAGATGACCTCACACACAAATTAGTAGATATAATAAGGATAAACCAGAAACTTGAAGCAAATATAAATGCAGGCGCACCCCAGTTGATTATTGAAGATTTATGGGAACTTCTGCAGTACCACGTGACCACATTTTTTGATAATGAAACTGCAAATATCCCCCCTGCAAGGCACAGAAGCGGAAGGCCTCTTAAAACCCTCGCCCAGAGACTCAAAGGAAAGGAAGGAAGGTTCAGATACAATCTTTCAGGAAAAAGGGTTAATTTCTCCGCAAGAACTGTGGTTTCTCCTGACCCGAGAATAAATATGGACGAGGTGGGTGTTCCCGAAGCTATAGCAGGGGAGCTTACAGTTCCAATTGCAATTACTGAGTGGAATGTTGATTACTGCAAAAAATTAATCCTCTCAGATACATCTCCCAAGGCACTTTACGTAATACGTACGGACGGGAGAAAAATAAAAGTTAATGAGCTTACACGGGAGGAAATTTCCAAAGACCTCAAAATAGGCTGGACACTTGAGAGACAAATAAGCGACGGAGACATAGTTCTTTTCAACAGACAGCCCTCACTTCATAGAATCTCAATGATGGGACACACCGTCAAGGTTCTCCCCGGAAGAACGTTCAGGGTTAACCCCATAGTCATTGCTCCGTACAACGCAGATTTTGACGGCGATGAGATGAACCTTCACGCAATGCAGACCCAGGAATCGCAGGCAGAGGCGAAGTTCCTTACAAAAGTTGACGGGCAGATTCTTTCCCCGAGGCATGGACATGCCATAATCAAGCCTCAGGAAGACCATATCTCAGGCCTTTATTTTCTCACGCATGATAAAACCACTTTTACAACTGAAGAAGCTGCCAATTTAATGTACCTTCTGGGAATTGAGGAGATGCCCAAACAGGAAAAGAAAGGGATTTATTCGGGAAAAACAGTTTTCTCAATGATTCTTCCGAAAGATTTCAGCTTTAAGTCCAAATCCAAGATTAAAGGAACTGTTGCTGTTGAAAAGGGGCAGCTAATTAAAGGAACACTTGACAGCAAAACAAGCACGGAAATAATAGAAAAGATTTTCCTTCAGTACGGGCAGGTTGTGTGCAGGGAATTCATTGACAGAATGACAAAACTCTCTCTTGAAACCCTTTCAATGATGGGCCTGAGTGTTTCACTTAAGGACTACACTCTATCTGAAAATGCACAGAAAGATGTTGAAGCTGCAAACAAAAAAATGCAGAGAGAAGTTGACAATCTGATTGTTCAGTTCAAAAACAAAACCCTTGAAAGGGCTCCAGGAATGACGCTTAAGGAAACCCTTGAAAGCATGATAATGCAGGTTACGTCCAAAACAAGAAATGATGTCGGTGCAATAGTAAATGATGCTCTTGGAAGCGACAACCCGTCAATCATCATGGCAAACATAGGTTCAAGAGGAAGCCTCCTTAACGCTGTCCAGATGTCTGCAGTTGTTGCACAGCAGGCAGTCAGGAACAAGAGGCCTTCAAGAGGATACAATAAGAGAGCTCTTCTGTTCTTTGAAAAGAATGCTCTCGGAGCAAAAGAAAGAGGATATGTGTTCAACGGTTTCAGGAAAGGCCTGGAACCTTATGAGTTTTTCCTTCACGCAATGGGGGGAAGGGAGTCGCTCGTCAATACTGCGATAAGAACTGCAAGGTCCGGTTATATGCAGAGGAGGCTGATTAATGCTCTTCAGGATTTAATTGTGTATCCGGACAATACTGTAAGGGATGCAGGTATGGGAGTTGTTCAGTTTATTTATGGTGCTGACGGTATGGACCCGATGCTTGCAACAAAAACCGAGATAATTGATGTTGCGAAACAGGATGATGTTGATACTGCGTAGGTGTTTATATGACTAAAAAAGAAAAACTTGCTTATGACCCGAAAATATGCCCTTATGAAGCTGTGGGTGTTGTTGCTGCACAGAGTATTGGTGAACCAGGTACCCAGATGACAATGCGTACATTCCACTATGCCGGTGTTGCAGAACACGTTCCTACAGGCCTTCCAAGGCTGATAGAACTTGTTGATGCAAGAAAAGAGCCCAAGAAACCAACTATTGATATTTACCTGAAACCTTCAGCTGCAAAAAGCGAAGCATCAGCAAAAAAAATTGCAAAAAATGTCGAGGAGGTTCTTGTAAATGATGTTGCTGATGTTTATGACGACCTTGTTAACCGTGTAATCAATATTAAATACAGGGAAAAGGACGGCAAGAATCTTGGAGTAACATTTGAGCTTTTGAGGGACAAAGTAAAAGAGGCCTTTAAAGGCGTAAGAACTGGAAAAGACAAAATAAAAATTGCTTTTGATGAAAAAGAACCCCTTAAGAACATAAGAAAATCAGTGGCAAAAACTGAGAGCCTTCTTTTATCCGGTGTTTCAGGGATTAAAAGAGCTGTGGTTATAAAAGATGAAACTGAATACTTTATAAGGGCAAGCGGTTTCAACATCAGAGGTGTGATGGAATTTGACAGCCTCATAGACCCTTCACGTATATATACCAATAATATTAAGGAAATGGAATCCGTTTTCGGAATCGAAGGTGCGAGAAATGCAATTGCAAAGGAAATAAAGCAGGTTCTTGACCTTCAGAACCTTTTTGTGGACTCAAGGCATATTATGCTTGTTGCGGATGCGATGACTGCCGCCGGAGAGATAAAATCCATAGGGAGGCACGGTCTCGGAGGCCAGAAAGCGGGCGTTCTCGCAAGGGCTGCTTTTGAGGAAACTGTCAAGCATCTTATAAATGCAGCCTCAACCGCAGAAGACGAAAACCTTATAGGAGTTACCGAAAACATAATTGTAGGGCAGACGGTCCCTGTTGGAACAGGAAACATAAAGCTTGTAATGAAAAAGACAAAATA
>JAFGQX010000001.1 GCA_016935455.1 Microcaldota archaeon | reverse complement strand
TTGTCCCTATTAATGCTGCAGGAACACCTATGACTACTGCAGTTACAATCCACCCTACAACAAGGGTAATGATTGTTTTTACAAGGTCAAGGTTATGTACCACTTTCAGTATCTTATATGAAAGATACAAAGCCCACAGCCCAAGGACAAATGCAACCAGTCCGCCCAAGCAGGGGATGAACGCAAATACTGCGACAACCGGACCGACAAACAGCTGAAGCATTGCCATCAGGTTTGCCTGAGGACCAAGTTTTCCTGTTCCTCCAAGTGCTTTTGCAATGTAGAGATAAACATACTGTGCAACCACGAATCCAATAATACCAAAGACGAAGGTAAGCACAATCATTATTGCTCCGCCTGCCGCCACACCTGCTCCCACTCCGGGAATTCCGCCGACATCAACAACAGCATCTGAAGGAAGCATCGCAGCAATTGAAGCTCCAACAAGTGTGTAAATATAACTAAGAACTGCGACAACCAGAAGTGCTACTGCAACAATTTTCACTGCCTCTCCAAAGTCACCTTTTCCCTTGTATGATTCAATAGTTGAAACATAGGTACTCGGGTTCACTAATTTTACAGATTCACTAAACTTACCCATAATATCCATAGGTTTTCACCAAAAAGGTATCAAAAATAAGGTTTAAAATGCTTGCTTTTTTGGAAATTTCCGGAAAACACTGCTGGTTTTAAAAAAATTGAGCTGGAGTATAAGGTTATGCATCCGACAAGCGAGGAACTTTTTGGCACTTTAGACAAATTATTAAAAGATAAGAAAAAGGTGGTGGCAGTTCAAATTGCCCCTGCATCACGGGTGAGTCTTGGGGAAGAATTTGGGGCTGAACCCGGAACCGATTTTACAGGAAAAACAATCTGCCTTCTTAAAAAAATTGGATTCAAACATGTTTTTGACACCCCTCTAGGTGCAGATTTAGTATCTCTTGAAGCTGCAAACCATTTCAAGGAAATTTTTGAAGGGGAAAAAAAAGTTGAAAAATGGCCTCTGTTCAATTCCTGCTGTATAGGCTGGGTTCTTTATGCAAGATTAAAACACCGGGAGCTTATCCCCCAGATTGAACCAATAGTTTCCCCCCAGCAGGCGCTTGGAGTTGCACTTAAAAAAATGATTTCCAAAAAAATGAATGTCAAGGAAAAGAATGTTGTTGTAGTCTCCCTTATGCCCTGCACAATGAAGATTTACGAAACCGAAGATGAATACGGAAAGGGGCTCAAATATGTTGATTATGTAATAACAACGAGGGAGCTGGGGCTGTGGGCAAGAAAACTGGGAATAAAATTGGATGATCTAAAAGAAGGAAAATTTGATGATATTCTGGGGAAAGGCTCTGAAAACGGCTCCATCTTCGGAACCACCGGCGGAATAACCGAAGCCGCCGTGGAATGCCTTGGGGAGCTTATAGATGAAAAAATAGAATTCACAAGGTTCAGGACGGATGACGAGATCAAAAGGGCTGAGGTAAGAATCGGGGACAAGGTTATGAAAATCGCCGCAGTTCACGGGCTTCTTAATTTTGAAAAACTTATGGAAAAAATAAACAATGGAGAAGAACAGTTTCATTTTGTTGAGGTTATGAGCTGCAAGAACGGTTGCGTCGGCGGGCCCGGACAGCCCCTCCCATTTACTCCTGAGAAATTAAAGAAAAGGTCTGAAGCAATGAGAAAATACGCTGAAGGAATAAACAAAAAAACACCTCTCTCAAATCCGGAAGTGAAAAAAATTTACAGTGAAGTATTCGGAAAAGTGGGAAGTGCAAAAGTAAAAAAATTATTTAACAGAGATATTTACGGAAAAGAGTAAATAAGGGAAATGCAATCAATCCCCCGATTACTGCAGTGTATAACTGGATTAAGCCCATTGCAGTAAGGAACATTAAAGGGAGCACTGAAAAGGATACAAGAACGTATGCAGATGCAAAAAGAAATGCTGATTTAATTAAAGCTCCAGCTCCCAGAGTAAGAACATAATTCATCTTCTTTTTTATGAAAAAATGCTTGAATGCAAGAACCAGAAGAAAGTTTCCAATCCATATAAAAGGAATCATATAAAGAAGAAAAACTGTTGCCGGACCGAATAAAAATCCCCTTAAAAAAGCGGCTATGCTCGGAAGCATTACAAGGGGGAGTATTCTTTTGAATCCGGTTATATTCAGAGATGCAAGAACAAGGGTGAGATTTACAACTGCGCCGGTTAATAATTGGGGCCCCTCTAAAAGAAGGGGGATTGTAAACCCGACAAGTGCGAATACAAAAAACTGGAGGTTTTCATAAACCTCTTTATTTGTGAAAATCCTTTCGTTTACAAGTTCATTTATATTAGTGTAAATATATTTCATTTAACCGCCTTTGAGTATTGACTCTACCTCTTCCCTCACCGCATCTATGGTTTTCTTCGGTTTTCCGGTAATTTTCATAAGATGCTCTTCTTTAATTTCAAGAATATCACTTATTATTACAATCTGCATATCCATCAGTTTTTCCAGGGACGGTCTGTCCAGTTTCTGCAGAACAGTTATCGGATACATTGAAGTTTTGTCAACTATATGCTCTATTCCTGCATTTACGGGGTATCTCCATCCAAGAAGCTCCATTTCATTGCATTTGGAATATTTTATGACATCAGAGCTGAACCTTGTATTTGTTGCAAGCATAGGATTTGTGAATTTTTTTCCGTGGGAGGATGTTCTTTCAACATCCAAAAATCTTGCATAAGTATAAAGGGCATCCTGAATTGGAGAATAAATCCAGGGCTTATTGTGGAACTTTGCCTCAACCATATATGTTTTGCTCCCCTTTGAGGCAACAACATCCACCTCATGGGAAATGCAAGCTCCCTGAAGAACCTGCCTTACCTGCGTATCATATCCCTTTTCATTTAAAATATGTGCAATGAATGTCTCAAAATTGTGCCCCTTCGGACCGAGAAGTGCAATTGCTGATTTAAGGTTGAATTTGGAGGCAACTGAAGCTTTTTCTTTTGAAAGAAGGGAAAAAACAATCCTGAATATTTTTTTTGTTGGTATGCCGTCGTATAACTGTTCTCTTACTTGGGAAAGAACTTTTTTTGACATTGTTTTTGTAGCTCCGGCCCTCTCCAGTGCATGGACTATCTTTGATTCATCAAAAGGCTCAAGCTTTCCGCTCCTTTTTTTTACCAGAACCATCAGAAATAGAAAACAAAGAAAAAATAAAAAGCTATTTGAAGTAGATTGGCTTTCCTTTCTGTTCTTTCATAAACATATCATAGGTATAAACTGCAGCGCCTATGTGGATTAGGAGGGGAACGAAATAAAGGAATAAACCAACAACACAAAGAAGGCCGATTGTTCCGACAAAAAACAGAATCATATCTGCGATTAATAAGCCTATAAACATTAGAATGGCCTTAAAACGGTCGTAGTTTTCAGTCAAAAGAAGACCTAATCCAGGAAGGAAAAAACTTATCACTGCACCCAAAATCGCTTTATCTTTAGGTTCCATAAATATCCCCGAAGATAGATTAAATAAAAAAATATTAAAATCAATCAGATGAATACCAGTTTATTTTTCTTTTATAATATGTCCCCCCTTCAGGAGCAGGTTCTTCAGTTATTTTAAAGTCCGGAGCGGAATCATAGGAATTTGAAAGCTTGGAAACAGCCCTTATACTTAAAGAATCGTTTAACTGCAGGGTTGAAGTTGGGAATGAGACGGTTAGGGTATTTGTATTATAGCCTGAAATTTTTGGGCTTGAAATTTTGCTGTTTTGGCAGTAAAGGTTTTCTTCCGGGATTCTAAGTTCATAATCTGCGTTTCCGTCATTGTTTGTATCATAGAATATCGTGTATTCTATCTGCGATGACTTCTGGAATGTTCCTTTGATTTTTAAGATGGTTGTAAGGGTTGTATTTTCCAAAACTGTGGAGATGTTAAGAATGTCCAGGTCATTTTTTTCCATCATAATTGGAGAAGGGGGGTCTATGTCGTCTTCAGACAAACCCTCGCTTTTGAATACGGAGCCAGGTTCTATATCAAGCCAGGAAATTTCTTTTATGTCCCCCTCTGAATCCGGTCCTTCAATATTATATTTGGTGATTATCTGCTCTTTTTGTTGAGCGGGTTCTTCGGAAGTCTGGATGCATCCGAATAATAGAACAATTGAGAGCAAAATAATGAATACTTTTTTCATAGTATAGAATCAACAAGAAAATTATTAAATAAAGAGCCAGGAAAGGGAGTCGAACCCCTCTATGCTGGTTTCAGCTTTTACCTGGAGCAAAGCCAACTGCAGTCTGCAGCCAGCCGCATAGCCGATCTGCCATCCTGGCCTGAAGCCGGGAGTTTTAAGATAATAACACCCGCCCAAGAGAATAAAAAAACTAAATGAGACATTCTGAATTTAAATGATATGGTTAGGATTAAAAGGATTATTCAATAAATGGATTTTGTTGATTTTATGGAACAGAATAAACTCAGAGTTTACACTCTTTCAGGATATCCTGAGGAGATTATTGCAGTTGCATTCGCAAAAACATCAAGAAGCCCCAAACCTTTTGATGAGATTGTAAAAGAGCTTACCGAGGAAAAATCATCTGAATTTCACGAGAAATGGGTTGTTGGATACGGACATTCCTCTGTTGCAGAACACGCTGTACTCCACATCGCTGTGGAAAATGCCTCAAGGCTGGCCGTGGAGGAAATTGAATCAACAAGGCTTGCTTCATTCACTGAAAAATCAACAAGATATCAGGTAATTGACAAGGATAACGTGTTTGTTCCTGAACTGGATGAGGAATTGAAAAAGGAATATCTGGAAACAGTGGAATTTCTGTTTAATACATATAATAATAGTATAGAAAAACTTACAGATTATTTCGAAGGGGTTATTCCAGAGGAAGAAAATGAAAAAAGAAGAAAGATGAAGGTGAGGCTGGGTGCGATAGACTGTTCAAGGTTTCTTCTTCCGAATGCAACCCATGCAAATTTAGGGATTACAATAAATGCAAGGGCTCTGGAAAGAATGCTGGTGAAGATGTTTTCCCATCCTCTCAAAGAGGTGAATGAAATTGCTTCCAAAATAAAAGAAGAGGGACAAAAGGAAACACCCACACTTCTGAAATACACGGACAGAAATAACTATATTGTGGGAACAAGGGAGGACCTTGAAAATGAATTTTTAAAAGAAAAAAACGGAATGGATTACTCAACAAGGCTGGTTTATTCAACTCCTAATGCCCAGGAAAAATTCCTTGCATCTGTGGTTTACAGGTTTGGGGGGATGAATTATGATGATGCGGTCAAAAAAGTGGATTCAATGAGCCCTATGGAGAAGGGGCAGCTTATTGACACTGCGCTTTCAAGGCTGGGTGATTTTGATATCCCTTTAAGAGAGATGGAGCATATCTACTTTACATTTGATTTGATTATGGATCAGGGGGCATATTATGAATTCAAAAGGCACAGAATGTGTACAACAAGCCCGCAGATTCTTAATGCAAATTTGGGGTATGTGATGCCCGAGGAATTTGAAAAGGCTGGAATTGCAGAGGATTTCAGAAGTGCGATGGAAAAATCAAAAGAGATGTACAATAAGATTGCTGAAAATGATTACTACAAGGCTCAGTATATCACCACCAACGCAACAAAAAGAAGGGTTCTTGCAACAATGAACTTAAGGGAGGTTTATCACTTCATTAAACTAAGGGGAAGTCCGAATGCACACTTTACAATACAGATGGTTGCACGGGAGATGCTTGAGGAGATTAAAAAGCGGGACCCGCTTTTAGTTAAATATTTAAAAATACGGTCTTTCTAATAATAAAAATCAATTACTTAAATTCATGCCAAGGTCGTTTTGAACTTTTGGTTCAAATCCCTCAGCATTTCAATGCCAAGGTCGTTTTGAACTTTTGGTTCAAATCCCTCAGCATTTCAATGCCAAGGTCGTATCGGATTTCTGTCCGGATTAACCTCGGCATTCATCATATTCATGCCAAGGTCGCATAACCTGGTAGTGCGCGTGCCTGGAAGTCTTTGACTTGAAAGCACGTCCCTCGTGGATTGCAGGTTCACGGATTAAGTTTTCGAACTTTTTCCGGCCTAAAAATCCTGCCCTTGGCGCTTTTTTTACAAAATGATAATTAACCCCCACATTTTTCTCAGGTTTTGTGGGGTATAAAAACATAAGACTTAATATTTATTTCTGAAACATTGCCCTAGAAATTCCCAATAAAATTTCAATTCATTTTGCAAGAACAAATGCATACTAAAGGTATCTTTTCACGCTGGCCAAAAAGGTTTATAATTCTGACCGGAGTTTTAACCTCATGCTCAGTGTGGTTTATCTGCTCATTTCAACATTAGTGCTTGCAAAATCCTCTGAGACAGTTATTGAAAGCACGTCAAAACTTTCAAGATTTTTTGGGATAAGCGAGGTAACGGTGGGGCTTGTTCTTGTTGCAGTGGTAACCTCTCTTCCTGAGCTTTCCGTTTCGGTTATATCCGCTTCAATGGGTGAAGGTGCGATATCCGCAGGAAATGTTTTCGGTTCCAACATAGCCAATATATTTATTGCGATAGGCGCGGGTGCTTTCATATACGGGTCAAAAATACCAAAAAAGAATATTGGCGAAATTGCTCTTGTCCTTCTTCTTACTACTGTAATATCGGCATATATAATATTCAGCAGCACGGTTCAGGGAAGAGCGCTCGGACTTCCGGGGGGACTGATACTTCTGGCAGTTTTTGCAGTTTATCTAGTTTATCTTCTGAAGCATAAAAAAGAAACATCCAAAAAAGCCAATGAAAAAGTGAAAAAGAAAAAGGCAATGAAAGCATTTCTTGTCTTTGTTGCCGGAATGATAATTGTATTTGTAAGCTCTGAATTTGTTGTTGAAAATGCAGTAATAACGGCAAGGCAGTTCGGGATTGCAGAAAGCGTTATTGGTGCGACGATAATAGCTATAGGGACATCTCTACCGGAAATAAGCACCAGCCTTCAGGCACTAAGGAAAAAGAAATACGGAATAGCAGTCGGGAATGCGGTCGGCAGCAATATGACCAACCTTACGCTTGTTCTGGGAGTAACCGCAGTAATAAATGAGATATATGTAAACATTTCCGTATTTGTTGTGGCTCTTCTTTTTGCAATTGTTGCAAATGCAATTCTTCTGTATTTTGCAGCAATAAGAAAGAACATGGGGAGATACTCCGGTATTTTGTTTATTCTAATGTATTTTCTTTTTGTAATAACTATTCTTGGTCTCCAGGCAGGAATATAAAATTCAAAAAAGACAGATTAACAGTAGTTTTTTAAATATCCCCTTTCTTAACTTTTCTTAAAATTGGTGATTTAAAATGAACATTTCAGAATTAAATGAAGGAATGACAGACGTTTCAGTTGAAGCAGAAGTTGTCTCCGTAGGTGAAGTAAAAGAGATAAACAAATACGGAAACACACTGAAAGTTGCAAATGTAGAAATAAAAGATGACTCTGGAAGCATAAAGCTTACGCTGTGGAATGAAAACATAGACAAGGTAAAAGAAGGAGACAAAATAAAAATAGAAAAAGGATATGTAAGGTCTTTCCAGGGAGAACTTCAGCTTACTCTTGGAAAGAACGGAACTCTTGAGGTTCTGTAATCCTTTTATTCTTATTTTAAAAAATAAAAAATTTCAGGAATTATTTAAGCGGGCCTACAAACTGGGTCCACATAAACGAAACAGTTCCTGAATCTGCTGAATTTCCTGCCTCATCTTTGCAGTGAACGGAAGTTGAGAATTCGCTTCCCGGAGCAGGGACGCCGCACTTGGTTTCCAGGCCGCCTATATCCACTGCAAGAAGGGTTCTGGTATTGACAACATCCGGAACAACATGTCCGCCGTCACTTTCTTCGCCGTTGCAGGTATAAGTACAGGAAAGAGAACCCGCCTGGCTGTCTGAAACCTTGAATTTGAGATATACTACTTTGTCGCTGTAAATCTCGCCCTGTTCGGGTTCAAGAATTTCAACCTTGGGTTTTTCCGTATCCAAAACTATGGATGCCTGTGTAACATCTGAGTTTCCTGCCTCGTTGTCGCACTGGTAATATACTGTTTTGAGACCGCCTCCTGATGAAAGTGTCCAGCTCTTTTTATGTGTGTATGCACTCCACCCGCTCCAGTCGCCGTTTTCATTTCTGTATCTGCATTCATCTGCATTAAGTGCGCTTGTAGTCAAGGTAACCTCTCTGGATGAAGTGTGGCTTTCCCCGCTGTTTATTATTATTGAAAGCTTTCTCGGGACATCATCGGGCTCCTGCTTCAGCATTATAGTTGCCGAATTCTGGGTTGTTTCTCCTTTCTCATTTTCACATTCCGCATAAACAATCTTCTGTCCTTCTCCCGCAGGAAGGGTGTACCATCTTTTCTCCCTGTATATCTCCCAGTCTGACCAGGACGGGTTAACATTGTCGCTGAATCTGCATTTGACCGCATACTGTGCATAGATGTACAAATGCACCTCTCTTGTATGGGTTACTTCCTCACCGTTGTTTATGGTTAAATAAACTGTTGGTGCCGGAAGAGTATTAAGTGTAATTTTGTCCTGTGAGGTTCCCAAAGAAACACCGTCTGCATTCTGACATTCCACACTTACTGTTTTTTCCCCGTCTCCCGAAGTTAAAGTCCAGCTTACGGTCGGTGAAAAGATTTCCCATGAGCTCCAGGTGTTTCCATTATTGCTGTATCTGCACTGGGATGCCGAAGGCGCGTGGATATGCAGTGTCACCCCCTGTGAAGAAGTAATTCCGCTCCCGTCATTTATGGTAAAGGAAACGGGGTTTTCCTCTGTGGTGAATTTAACCGTATTTGTTTTTGAGGTTCCGTAATCATCTGTGCATTCTAAATATAAGGAATGTCCGCCGTCTATCAAAATCAATGGAACTTTCTTTTCAACACCTTCGCTTACTGCCCCTATTGGAACAGTTGAACCGTCCGCAACCGCATTGCATGTTGCGCTTCCGACAACATCAGAGACAGTAAAATCTATGCTGAAGTGAGTTGGAAGGACTGTACTTTGGGTTGGTGATTTGAGATTAATTTCCGGACCCGTTGTTTTAAGAGTGATTTTTGCATTTACAGGATTTGAAATCTGTCCTGCTGAATTTTTGCATTCATAATAAACTGTTTTTTCCCCGTCTCCGGAAGTTAATGTCCAGGTTTTCTGGGTTTTGTATGATTCCCAGGAGCTCCAGGTATTCCCGTCATTGCTGAATCTGCATTCAGAAGCTCCCGATGCAGAGAGAGAAAGAGTTGCTAATGCTGTTTTTGTGTACTGGTCCCCGCCGTTTATTACTATTGAAAGTCCTGATGGGGGCGAGGTGCTTGCAGTGGCTGAAACCTGGTTTGTATTCTGCTCTTCTGAACCGCTTGAATCAACGGTTCTCACAGTATAATAATAGGTTGCACCGTTCTCAACAGTTTCATCAGTGTAAGTATTCGTTGTTAGTAATGCCGGATTTAATTTGGTTCCGGTTTCTCCGCTTGTCTGGCTTCTGTAAACATTGTATCCTGCAACATTTGCAGTTTCTGATGCGTCCCAGGTCAACTGTATTCCCGAGGAAACTGCTTTTGCCTGAAGGTTTGAGGCAGGGGAAGGTCCGATGCATCCGAATAAAAGCACTAATCCAAGTAGACTCAAAACAAGAATAAACTTTTCAGAATTCAAGGTTAACACCTAAAAGGTATATTTTAGGTAATTTATAAAGATTTTGATTTACGCAGAGCAGGTTTAAATTTTGAAAGAGGGTTTGATATCTAGCTGATAACCTATTAAAAAGATATGTTGGGATAAAATATGCATATTTCCGAGGAGAAAACAATGGCACATAAACCGGCAATTCCGAAGACATCGATCTTATTCGAACCTGTTAGAGATGCTTATGGAAAACGTCTTGCTTTGGTATTTGGCAATGAATTTAAGAATGGAAAATGTCCTTTTTATATTAAAAATCAGTGTTATCACTGTGATATCGGAGCAGGGGAGGGAGTAAAATTTACCCCCGAAATGAACAAGGAAAGGTTAAATTTTTTCAGACGCCACTACCGCGGTGTTCTTGGAAGCATGGCACATTTAGTGATATATAACTCAGGTTCAACATTAAACAAAGCGGAAATGTCCCGGCAGACTCTGGGGGATATTATAGAACATGCTTCATCCTTAAAAAAATGTAAAATTGTTTCTTTTGATTCAAGAGAGATGTATGTAACGGAGGATTCTTTGGATTACATAATTGGAAAACTAAGAAAAAACCAGCAGGCAAGGGTAATTCTGGGGATTGAGTCTCAAAATGATAGGATAAGAATTAAAAAACTAAATAAAACAATGAAAAGAGAAAATATTGCAAAGGCTTTTGAGGCCGTGGGAAGATATAAAGGAAAAATCGGGATGGACATTAATATCCTGTTCCAGCCCCCTGAATTAGTTGGTGAAGATGCGATTAAAGAATCGGTTGAAACTTTGAAGTATGGATTAAATTTGGGGAAAAGGCATAAAGTTCCAGTAGATTTTAACTTTCATCCTTATTATCCATCAAAAAGAAGCAAAAAAATATATCCAAATCATCCCCGTGCAGACTTTCAAGATTCAAAAAAAGCATTGCTGAGAATGAAGGCAGAGATTGAAGGCAGGAGGAGTGATGCAAAAATTTTTATTGGCTGGCAGGATGAAAGGCATGACCAGCAGCAGAGAATAAGAATAAAGGAATTAGAAAAAGAAATGGAGAACTTTGATAATTTTAATGCTGCGCAGGATGTGAAATTTTTAAATTAGGCAATTACCTAACAATTTCTTCTGTTTATAAAGACCTTAGATATCACTGAAATAACCGGTGATAAAATGGATGTTAAAATTTTGGTTCTTGCGGTGCTTTCCCTTGTGGTTCTCGGACTGGGAATAACTCAGGTGGTAACCACTATAAGCGCAGATGAAGGAATTATCAGCACAGATTATTCTGAAATGGAAAAAACAACAATAAATGTAAACGGATATGCAAAAACATCGGCCGAACCTGATGAAGCCATAATCAACATAGTAATTGAAACAATGGATGAAGATGCAGGAAAATCTCAGTCTGAAAATGCAGAAATCACTGAAAAACTGGAAGACCAGCTTCTTTCTCTGGGGATAAATAAGGAAGACATCAAAACCACTTATTACAATATCAATTTAATACAGCGCGGAACATGGACAGATGAAGTAAAACCGGAGTATATAACCCAGGAATTAGGATACAAAACAGTCCATAATATACAGGTAAAAAGTTCGGATATTGATTCCGCGGGAAAAATAATTGACTCTGCAGTTGAATCAGGAGCGGAGGTTCAGGGAATTTATTTCCAGCTTAGCGAGGAAAAGAGAAGAGATATTGAAAAGGAGCTTCTTGGCGATGCAATAAAAGATGCAAGGGAAAGTGCGGATATAATCGCAAATGCAGCTGGGATGGATGTTACAAGAATGACATCTGCAAACTACGGAAGCCCTTCGTTCTATTATCCGCAGAGAAGTTATGCATATGATGTCGCAATGGCAGAATCTTACTCAGGAGGAACTGCTGTTTACTCTGGAGAAATGGAGGTCACCATATCAATAAATGCTGTTTTTGAGGCAGCATAACTTTTTATTTTTTCTATTCTCAGATTAACAGGTGAGCCAATGGGAGAGGAAATAGTAATTGACAAAGAACTTTTGAAGGCAATCGGGGCAGATACCAGAATAACTATTCTTAAATCTCTCTCAGAACACCAGAAAACCCAGACAGACCTGGCAAAAGAACTCAAACTTTCTCCGCCCACAGTGCTTGAGCATTTAAATCATCTGCAGAAAGCAGAGCTGGTTGAAAGAAAGGAAGAAGGAAGAAAATGGATTTACTACGACCTGACAAAAAAGGGAAGAAAACTTGTTTCATCAGGAAAGAAAAAAATCCCGATTAATGTTATGGTTATTTTGAGCATTGCCGTATTGTTTATTGCCGCCGCAGTATTGTACAATCCCTTTGGAATTGCAAAACCGGAAAGCACGGGTGCATCTATGGATATTCAGGAGGAGATGTTTGTGCAGGAAATGCCTCCCGCTAAAACAGTCCCTGAGGCAGTTATAATGACTGCGGAGGATTCCGCACTGGAAGAAAATGAACTGCGGAATGAAACAAACAGCACAAACAACCAAAGCGAAGAATAATGTTTTTAAAGAGGACTTCCTAACTTCAGATAGAAGGTTTAATTATGGAAACAACACTGCTTCAGCTCAAAACAGGAAAAAAAGCAAAAATAATAAAGCTGGAAGGAGGAATGGAGTTTAGAAGAAGACTTGCAACCCTCAATATAAGAGAGGAAAAAATAATCAAAAAAATAACTTCCCAGCCTTTGAGAGGCCCGATAACTATTGAAATTGACGGAAGGAGGGTAAGTTTGGGATACGGAATGGCAATGAAGATAATTGTTGAGGAAGAGAAATGAAGATCCTTCTTATGGGGAATCCCAATGTTGGGAAAAGCGCATTTTTTTCAAGACTGACAGGTGTAAATGTTGTAATCTCCAATTATCCGGGGACTACTGTAGAATTCAAGCAGGGAAAAATGAAATGCGGGGGAAAACTGGCTGATGTTATTGATGTTCCGGGTGTTTACAGTCTTGAAGCGGCTTCAAAAGCAGAGGAAGTCGCGGTTAAAATGCTCAAAGAAGGGGATGTAGTAATTAATATTGTTGACGCGACAAATCTTGAGAGAAATTTATATCTCACTATGCAGCTGCTTGAAAAGAACATACCTGTAATTATTGCTCTTAATTTTTGGGACGAGGCAAGACATAAAGGAATCAAAATTGACATAGAAAAATTGGAAAGAGAACTTAATGTGCCCGTAGTGCCGACTGTTGCACTAACCGGAGAAGGAATAAAGGAACTGGTTTCAAAAATAAGATATGCATGCCCCCATAAGTGCAGAGGATGTGAAAAATCAAGATGGAACCGGGTAGGCGGGGTAATAAACGAAGTCCAGAGAATAGAGGAAAAAGAACATACCGTTTTTGAAACATTTGAAGACTTGAGCATTAAACCTTTGACGGGAATTCCGGTTGCAGTTATCATTCTTGCACTTTCATTTCTTGCAGTAAGGATTATAGGGGAGGGGCTGATAGGATTTATTTTTGAACCGTTATTTGATTTGTATCTCCCGGTTCTTGGATGGATAGGAAATTATCTGGGAACAGGGATTGTTCATGATATTGTGATTGGAACGTTTATAGAAGGGAAAATTGACTACGGGCAGTCAATGGGACTTTTAAGCACCGGGCTTTACGTTCCTATTGCAATGGTTCTGCCTTATGTATTTGCATTTTATCTGGTGCTTGGGATACTGGAGGACAGCGGATACCTGCCGAGGCTTGCAACACTTGTGGACAAACTTATGCATAAAGTGGGAATGCACGGGCTTGCAATCATACCTATGATGCTCGGGCTGGGATGCAACGTTCCGGGAGCGCTCGGTTTAAGGATTCTGGAAACCAAGAGGCAGAGATTTATTGCTGCCACACTTATGGCAATTGCAGTTCCATGCATGGCACAGACCGCAATGGTATTTGGACTTCTGGGAAAATATGGAATAGAAGGGCTGGGGATATTGTACCTGACTCTTTTTGCGGTGTGGGCAGTGTTGGGGCTGATTTTAAATAAAACAATGAAAGGGACCACTCCGGAAACATTTATGGAAATTCCGCCTTACAGGGTTCCTTATTTTAAAGGGCTGATGAAAAAACTTGGGATGAGAATTCATTCATTTTTAAGAGAAGCTGTACCTTTCGTGCTTTTGGGAGTATTAATTATTAATATACTGTATGTTACGGGAATAATCCATTTTTTGGGGGAAACTGCTTCTCCTTTGGTTGTCGGGATGCTTGGACTTCCTGAGGAAGCAGTGGGTGCGCTTGTGATGGGGTTCCTAAGGAAAGATATCGCAGTAGGTATGCTTCTTCCATTGGGGCTGAGTATGAAACAGCTGATAATCGCAAGCGCAGTTCTTACAATGTACTTCCCCTGCATAGCAACCTTTGTTGTTTTATTTAAGGAATTAGGATGGAAAGACCTTGTTAAAGCGAGTGTAATTATGATTTTTGTATCTTTTTTTGTAGGCGGAATATTGAATTTAGTCCTTTGAAAAAAAGAAAAGATTATTGCCAGATTCAATGCTATGAATTCTCAGCGTTCTTTAAGCGAAATTAATCGCTCTGGTGCAAGAAAACCCAGAGGATTATTCTCAGCAATTAAAGGGATGCTAGAAACGATCAGGAGGAGCCCTGAAGACAGGCTTAGAGAAAGAGAAAAACAAACAGAAGTAGAAGCAGCGCCCGTTTACTGTATGGCAAACAGAAGGTAAATCTTAATTTTTCTCTCTGAAAGCAATTAGGTATTTAAATTTATTTGGAGAATACTGTTCAATGTCATCCTCAGTGCGATCCCACTCGCGTTTAGTTAGACCCCATAAGCTAAAACCGAATAGAAAACCACCAGGATTCACTTCTCTTCTTGTGGAGGGAGTAAGGGGGGTTTCCGAGAGAGTGGTGGATAGTGGGAAAGAACTTCTGAATAATCTGATGGGAAATCCGTTCAGCAAAACAGCTCTTGTCCATCAGTATCTTTCTATGCCTCTGTCTTCAGAACAGGCAGAAACACTTATGGACCTTCTCCAGAGATATCTTTCTGTTATTGCAGAACCAAGCACTATGACATTATATCTTGCAGACGGAAAGAATGGAAGCACAAAATTCAGAAGATATGCAAAATTGTTTTTAAGGGGGAAAAACATAGATATTGACCCTTTTCCGGATAATGGAGAGATTCGCGGGCTTGCAAGGCAGGCAGTGGACAATAACAGTATTCTTCTGCTTAAAAACGGAAAGCTTTTTTCATTAAACAGAACCTCTGATTTTCCCGAAGTAAGAAAAACAATTGCACTGGACGGAGGGGAAGACAGACTTTTGATACCCTTAATGTCTTCGTCTGCAATGAAAGGATTTGAAAAAACACTGGGCCTTCTGGATATTACCGGCTCCAATCTGCTTCTTGGAGGGCATTTCTTTGAAGCGGAAACAAATACATTGTTTACTGCAAATCTCTTTTCAAACATGCTTTATTCCCATATAATTGCCCAGTTAGACCCGATGACTATGCTTCAGAACAGAGGAACATTTGACAAAAAGAGTGTGGGTCTTGCTGAGATGTTTCTTGAATGCAAGCAGAATACTGCAATAATGCTTGCTGACTTAGACGGCCTTAAGGATATCAACGACACTCACGGGCATATAGCGGGGGATAATGCGATTATGCATACCTCGGCGCTTCTTCTTTCAACTTCTAAAAATCCGGATATAAAAGGCGGAAACGGGATTACTTCAAGATACGGCGGGGATGAAAAGGTGCTTATGATTCCAAATGCTGATTTAGAACACGGTGTGAAAACAGCAGAAAAGTTTGTTTTGATGCTC
Organism: Microcaldota archaeon; assembly: GCA_016935455.1. Taxonomy (GTDB): domain Archaea; phylum Micrarchaeota; class Micrarchaeia; order Anstonellales; family Bilamarchaeaceae; genus JAFGQX01. Next base: position 1,438 of record JAFGQX010000001.1, on the reverse strand, counting down.
AGAAACGCAGAAGTGGTTACCCCCAGCGGGAAAAGGATAAGGGTGACTGTAAGCGTTGGTGTTGCTGATTTCAAAACCACCTATCGGATTTTGGCAGGGGGGATAAGGGTTGACGGGATAGATACAACCTCGAAAATAACACCCATAACCCTGAGAGATACTGCACTTCACCTCGCAGATAAAAGTATGTACGGGATAAAAAAGGACAAAAAGAATGGAATTGGGGCTGTAAAGATAGGCAAAAACGGAGTAGAATATTCAAGAGTTATGTAATCTCTAATTTTGTGGAAAAAGGAAGCTATATAAATATTGCATAAATTATGCCTATGGGAGGTAGGCATCATGGGAGGTGCTGTATTAAGGGCTGCAGCCTTGGGAGGGCGCGGTTCCTGTACCAATAAGAGTAATATTTCAAAGTCTCCAGAAGGCAGTATGTCCAGGGGGGGCAAGAAAAGGGGATTTGGCAAGTTTAAAATCTTCGGAGAAACTAATTCTTTATGGGACAGAATAAAAGATGCATTCAGAGACCCCAAAGATATGATTGAGGAGAGAAAGGGAAAAATAGAAGCGGATGTTTCTATGAGGCACTTTGTATTTGAGAGATACATTTAAAAACATTATTTAACACTAATACTACTATGGATGCTAAACTTAGAAAGAAAGAAATAAGGAAATTGAGGAAAGCTGGAAGAAAGGAAAGATGGGAAAGATTTAAGGAATATTCAAAAAGAGCTGCAAAGGCAATTAAGGAAACCGCCGTTATTGGGGTGTCCTCTGTTGCTTTTGCACTCGTAATTGGATGCGGAGCCATATCAGACAATAAACCTGTAGATCCTCTTAAGGACAAGGATGTGCAGGAAGACAAGTTCAATTATTCAGAGGTTGAAGCAGATGTTCTTCCTGAAGGACTTTATTATAAGGACGAGGAACAGGGGGACGTATCTGAAGTTGAAACTGAAGATTTATACGGAGACGGTCCTGAAGCGGATGAAGAAACCGGAGAAACTGAAATTGAGGAGCCTTTCTGTGGACCTATTGCAACTTCAAACGGATTAACAATAACCGGAACACCAGAACTGATTCAGAATATAGAAACACCTATGGAATCATATTTTGATAAGGAAATTGTTGTGGATGAAAAGTTAATCTATAATCCTGAAGGGATGGACTGGACTGAGACTGAAACTGTAAGCGTGAGCGGAAAAAACATTTATGACAGTGCGGAGAATATGGTTGCTACAGAGTTTTCAGAAATAACATATGGTGTTGAATTCACTAATGAACTAGGAAACGGAATTCCTGTATGTTCCAATGGAATGGCTGAATGTTCAGAAGAATTGAAAAATGAAAACATGGGAATTGAAATTCAGCTCATGGGAAACTACTGGATAATTACAGAAATGGACAGTGAAAATGGACAGTTAAAACTTGGACAGGA
>JAFGQX010000061.1 GCA_016935455.1 Microcaldota archaeon | reverse complement strand
TCGGTGTGAACTGTGTTCACTTTTCGTCCATTAAGAATGGACTCGGTGTGAACTGTGTTCACTTTTCGTCCATTAAGAATGGACTCGCCGGGATTTTTGGGCCTTTGACAGAGTTATACTGAAAAAGAGAACCCAGAGTTTCCACCGTGCGAGGGTGGCGTCATACCGTTAGACCACGAGCCCGTAAATTATTCTATTTGGATATATAATGTTTAAAAGTCTTCCAACTTAAGATAAATTATGATACTTTCGGGAAAGGAACCGGCTGAGAAGATACTTGAGAAATGCAGGAATACTGCAAAAAAGCTTAATATCAAGCCTGTCCTCGCAGTGGTTTTAGTGGGAGACGACCCGGCATCACATATCTATGTTAATAAAAAAAAGAAGACTGCAGAAAAATACGGGGTAGAAACAAGAGTTCATATAATGCCCGAAAATACACCGGAACCTGAGCTTCTCAAACTTGTGGAAAAATTAAACAAAGATAACACAATAGACGGATTTATAGTCCAGCTTCCGCTTCCCAGGCACATTAACCAAAATAAGGTAATTGAAGCGATAGACCCCAAGAAGGATGTGGACGGCTTTCATCCAATCAATATAGGAAAAGTTTTTCTTGATATAATTGATGAAAAAACATTCATACCCGCAACCCCTTACGGAATAATTGAACTCCTAAATTATTACAGCGTTCCCATAGAAGGTAAAAAAGCGGTTGTGATAGGGAGAAGCACTATCGTAGGAAAACCTGTTGCTGCACTTCTTCTAAATAAAAATGCAACAGTCACAATATGCCACAGCAGAACAAAGAATCTTAAAAAACAAATAAAGGATGCAGATATAGTGGTGGTTGCGGTTGGAAAACCAGAGATGATAAACGGCTCAATGGTAAAAAAAGGTTCCTATATTATAGATGCTGGAACAAGCAGGATTGAGGGAAAAATTGTTGGGGATGTTAATTTTGAGAGTGTAAAACTCAAAGGGGCGCACTGCACACCCAACCCGGGTGGAGTCGGACCGATGACAATTGCAATGCTTCTTAAAAATACGTTTAAGGCTGCAGAGATTAGAGGCTTACAGTAATTTTAAACGTCCTAAAATCTTGTTTAAATCATCCTCATAATAAGGACCTGCACCAAAGCAGGTTATAGAGCCTCCTTTGATTTGGGTCAAACCCGCATCCCTTATTAATTCGCAGGGGATTCCTGAATCTTTGCAGTGTTGGAAGTATATCAAAAGGTCTTTTTCAGAATCAACTTTTAAAACAATTTTTTTCATTCCTTCCTCAAGCCATTTTTCAGTTATTTCCGGATTTGAATTTTGGGTTTTTAGGAATGATGCAAGGGAAGCATGGGATGCCTGTGCGGCTATTTTTCCCTTCCCCATTTTAAGGTCATTCCTTACAATTATTGCTTGTTTGATCTCGGATTTTTTTATCCCGAGTATATTCTTAAGGCCCAGCATAAAAACACCTATAACACTCCAATCTGAGTAAGCATTAAAAGGAACAGTATAAAGAATAGAACTCCTGAAAACAGATGTATCTCTTTTATATGCTCGTTTCTCCAGTCTCCTATCTCCTCAACTGTTGCTTTCCCGAAATAAACTATAAGGTTTATCGCAACCATCGGGAGTATGAATACAAGATTGTATAAAACAAGGTAACCAAAAGTCTGCGCAGTTACTGCTTTTGCAAGCATTCCCAAAACCATAAGATAGGGGCCTGAGGAGCAGGGAAGTAAAAACAATGAGCAGAATAAGGCTGCAATAACTATGCCCGGGTAGGATGTCGCGCCTGAAATAATCTTTTTTACATAGGGTCTGAGAAATACCGGCATTTCCACGGAAAAAAAGCCGGGCTTGTATCTGAAATATGCATTAAATTCCATAAGGGAAAGAATTAGCGCCATTGCAGTTACGATTATATAAAATAAATTTGTGGCAGAAGCTGATTCTATTGCATGAAGAAGGCCGAATCCCATCAAAAGATATGCGCCGAATATTGTAAGTGTAAAAAGCATTCCTGAAATAAATGCTCTCATTCTTCCGTCAGCAAGAAGAGCGACGGTTATCAGCATCACCATAACTGCGATTGTACATGGGTTAACTGAATCTGCCAGTGCTGCACCTATCAGAACAATAAGGGTAAGCTGGGAGGCCGGGTCCTTCTCCTCTATCGGGCTTATTTCATCTATCGTTTTGTAGTTAAAAACACCGCCCGGACAGGTATTGTTAAGGCACTTGTCAAATACATTTCTCCACTGTTCTTCGGAAAGCTCTCCTATTATAAGGGTGTTTTCTCCAACCAGAATGGATGGAACGCCGCCTTTATTTACATCATAATCAAAAGAATCATACAAATCAAACAAATCCTGCCGATTTGAGATGTCATAGTTGACTTCCTTCTCAGTTATATTTAGGGTGTAATCATTTCCAAGGTCCTCAAAGAGGGAGAGTGTTCTCGCACAGTGGGGGCAGCCCACACCGTAATAAAACTGAATACTAATTGCATCCTGTGCAAAACAGATACTAAATGAAATTAAGAAGAGAAGTAAAACTAATCTTTTCTTCATAGTGTTTATATGAAAAAATAAGTTTAAAAAGGCTCAATAAATTATTTTGTCTAAACCTTTAAGCCGTATGCCGGTCCTGATTTCTTTTGCAATTCTTCTTCCCGTGCTCATCGGGGCATCGTAATAGTATACTGAATAAGGAGAACCCGAAGGATAAAGATTTGTTCCTGCAACTATCCTTGCAGAGATTTCAAATGCAAAAATATCCAGGTCGTCGGCTATAACCGTTTCAATGCAGAAAGGACCGTACAGACCTCCGAATAAATCAAATGAGGTATCCGAGATTTCTGCACCCATATCCATAAACCTAGGAAGAAGAGACTCTCTCAAAACAATCGGGTCGTTTCCTATTACTGTAAAACTCATTCTTGTTTTGGGGCCTTTGGCACCGATTGAAAGGGTTCTGTAAATTTCATCTGCATTGGATTCCCTCCTTCTATCTATGCTGAGCATCTCAATGGTTCCGTTTTTGGTTTGGTATCCTATGCCAGTATTAAATGGAGAAAAAAAGTAGTGGATGTATGCCCTTACTCCGATTATGAATTCCTGTATTAGGCAGTCAACATCAGGGCCTACTTTTTCCATAAACTCATCATAACTGTTCACTACAAGGTATCCTCTGCCGCCTTTTGCTCCGGGGAATTTTACAACTACCGGGCGGTCTATCTCTTCAGGTTTGAGGATTTTCGGGATTCTAAGCTTGGAGCTCTCCATCCATTTAAACATTCTGTGCCTGTTTCTTTCGTATCTTAAAGAGCCGCGGTTTCCGAATATCGGAATTTCAAGGTCGTCAAGTTTTTTGTTTATATATTCTACAAAAGAGCCGTGGGGAACAATTACTGAATTTCTTTCTATTAATTCTTCAGTTGGAAAATCACTGTAATCTTTTACAACTATGAATTCATCAGGACATGCATTCGGGAATGATTCATAAAATTTTTTATATTCTTCTTTCACTATTCCTATCGTTTTGAATCCTTCCTGCTTTGCACCGTGGAATATCTGGAGGGAAGAATGAGAGCAGATAGTTGCAATTGTAACTTTAGATTTATCGTAAGAATCAAGTATCTCTTTTATTTTTTCTTTGGGAAGCATTACAGGGATATGAATGAAAAGTAATTTAAAAATTACCTTATTTTACCGAGAGGGTGCAGTCGGAACTTACTTTTATAAAGTGTTTCCTAAACTTTTGCATATAATTAAAAGGCATAAAAAAACATCTAAAAACAGTTAGGTGCAGAAACTTAATATTCAAAGATGATTAAAATGGCAGTAAGGTCCCCAATTATTGCAGTTTTAGGTCACGTAGACCACGGCAAAACACAGCTGTTAGATTCAGTAAGGGGAACTGCTGTTGTGAAAAGAGAAGCGGGGGGAATAACCCAGATGATCGGAGCGAGTTATATCCCAAAAGGAATAATAGAAGGGCTGTCGGGAGAGTTTGCAAAAAGAATGAATATAACTCTTAAAATTCCGGGGCTTCTCTTTATTGACACCCCCGGACATGAGGCATTTACAAACCTCAGGGAAAGAGGGGGGAGCATTGCAGATATGGCAATTCTTATTGTTGACATCAATCAGGGATTCCAGCCCCAGACAATTGAAAGCATCAAAATCCTCAAGCAGTACAAAACACCGTTTATTATAGCCGCAAATAAAATAGACATAATCCACGGATGGAATGTGCAGAAAACAACATCTTTTCTCGAAACATTTTCAAAGCAGTCTGAGATTGTAAAACAGAGGATTGATGAAAAAATATATGGGATAATGGGGAAAATATCAGAATATGGTTTTGATTCGGAAAGATTTGACAGGCTGACTGATTTTACAAAGCAGGTTTCAATTGTTCCTGTTTCTGCAAAAACAAAGGAAGGGATAGGAGAACTCCTGGTTCTTATCGCAGGGATGTCACAGAAATTTCTTGAAAAGAATCTGCAGATTGAGGTTTCCGGACCAGGGAAGGCAAGCATAATTGAGGTGAAGGAAGAAAAAGGAATGGGACATACGGTGGATATAATCCTGTATGACGGGGTGATGAAAAGGGGAGATGAGATACTCTTTCTCACAAACAACGGCGCAAAAAAAACAAAAATAAGGGGGCTTCTGCTTCCAAATACATCTTCAAACAATCCGAATGAAAAATATATGAATGTTGATGAGGTTCACGCGGCCTCGGGGATTAAAATACTGGCCCCGAATCTGGAAAGTGCGCTTCCCGGTTCACCAGTGGTTGTTATTGAAGATGAAGAGAAGGACAGGAAAGAAATAGAAAAACATTTCAAGAAAATAATATTTGAAACTGAAAAGAACGGGGTCATTGTAAAGGCTGACTCGCTGGGGTCTATAGAAGCGCTTATTGAACTGCTTAAAGAGAAAAAGGTGCCCATCAAAGAAGCGAGTGTAGGCAAAATCAACAAAAAAGATATTCTTTCGGCACATTCAGTAGCAAAAAAGGACAAATATTTGGGAGTGGTTCTCGGATTTAACGTCGCTGTCCTTGACGAAGCAAGGGAAGAAAGCGAATCTGCAAAAACAAAATTAATCTCCTCTGATATTATATATAAGGTAATTGAAAATTATGAGGAATGGGTCAAAGACGAAAAAGAAAAAGAGAAAAAGGAAGTTCTTGAAAATCTCCCCCATCCTGCAAGGATAAAATTCCTTAAGGGGTGCTGTTTCAGGGCATGCAGACCTGCAATAATCGGGGTTGAAGTACTGGGAGGGAAAATTAAAGTGGGAACAACAGTAATGGATAAAAACGGAAAGATAATCGGGGAAATAAAATCCATCCAGCATGAAAAAGAAACCAAACAGGAAGCGGAGAAAGGAATGCAGGTTGCATTATCCTGCCAGGAAATGCATGTAGGAAAAAATATTGAAGAGGGGGAATTGATGCTTACTTATATGAACAAAGAGCAGATTAAACTGTGGAAAAGCAAAATGGAGCTCCTTGATTCTGATTCTCAGGAGATTTTGGAGCAGATTGAGAGAATAATAATTAAAAGCGCATTTTAAATTGAGCAGTTTCCTGAATCAATACAGTCTACAAAACCACCCAATAAGTAATTAAAAAAATCCGGGCGTTCAGCCTGCGGGAAATGGGTTGCATTATCAAATTCGCTCATTTCAAGAAAGCGGAGTCTTTCTTTAAGAATCTGGGAAACCCCGGGGCCTACAAGAAAATCATTTTTTCCTATCACAGCAAAAACAGGAACATCAATCATGTCCATCATTTCTCCTATCTCGTCTCCTTTTTCAACCATTGCCTTAAAAGCCATAACAAAGGTTTCTGAATTTATATCTACAACAGATCCAAGGTATTTTTTAAAGCTGGAATAGGGAACGCCGCTCCCGGTAATTTTTTTGAAATAGTGGTATACTGGATTTAAGAAAAAATCAGTTCTCAGGTTGTTCAGATAAAAACGAATAACTGAATTTAAAAGGCCGTTCATCAGCATAAATTCAACTGGAAGGATAAACGGCTGTACAACTGAGCCGTACGGAAAGGTTTTGAGGGGATTGCATACTGCGGGGGTAACCAGCACCATTGAATCAATTGCCATTCCATTTATTCTACTGGCGTACTTAACCGCAAAAAATAGTGCTTATCAGGGTTCCCATAGAATGGGCGACAAGTGTTATCTTTGAAAGATCAAGATGGAGTGCAAGGTCACAGGCATCCGAAGCGCAGTCATCGAGATACGTTTTTGCGGTTGATTTCCCCATTTCTGTAAGGCCGTGTCCGCGGTTGTTAAAAAAGAGGAGGTTGTATCTGGGAAATTTATGCATCTGGGATTTCCACTGGGAATGCCTCAAAGCCCATCCGGAAACAAACACCAGTGTCCTCTCAGAATCCCTGTTCACAAAGATATATTCAAGCTGGATGTTTCTTGAGGTTTTGAAATTTTTTTTGGTGTAAAATATTCTGGTTTTTCCATTATCCAGAATTATCCTGGAGTTCATATAGGGATGTTGTAAAAAACATATTTTAAAGGTTATTAAGCAGGAGATATTTATTATTTACTAAATACCTACAGATAAAGGTGCTAATTATGATTATCGGATTAACCGGAAAAAACTGTGCAGGCAAGGGAACAACTGCAGAATACCTCACAAGGAAAGGATTCTATTATCTGAGTTTAAGCGATATAATACGGGAAGAACTGGTTGCGGAAAACGGAATGCTTACCAGGGAGAACCTTATTGAGAAGGGGAACGATTTAAGGAAAAAATTCGGGCCGGGGGTTCTTGCAACCAAAATAAAGGCAAAGATGGAAAAGGACAGAAATTATGTAGTTGATTCTATAAGAAATCCTTTTGAAGTGAAGGAGCTTCAGGAGCTTGAGAATTTCTTTCTGATTCATATAACTGCAGAGCCTGAAGTAAGATTTGAGAGAATGAAGGAAAGAGGGCGGGAAAGCGACCCTAAAACATACGATGCGTTTCTGCATATAGAAAAGCTTGAGGAGAAAAACGCGGATAATACCAAACAGAATCTTCAGGAAACCTCAAAAATGGCTGTAAAGATACTTGAAAATAACGGAACAAAAAAAGAGCTTTATGAAAGGGTTGACTATCTTCTCGGGGAACTGAACGAACAGTACAGGCCTGACAGGCCGACATGGGACAACTATTTTATGAACATTGCAAAGGAAGTGGCGTCAAGGAGCAACTGTATTAAAAGAAAAGTGGCGGCCGTGATTGTAAAGGATAAAAGAATAATTTCAACAGGATATAACGGGACTCCGAGAGGAACGAAAAACTGCAATGAAGGCGGATGCCCCAGATGCAATGCTTTCACTGAAAGCGGAAAAAATCTGGATGAATGTTTCTGCTCGCATGGAGAGGAGAATGCAATAGTGCAGGCGGCATACCACGGAGTTTCAGTAAAAGGAGGAACGATATATACCACATTCAGCCCGTGTTTATACTGCACAAGAATGATAATAAATTCCGGGATAGAAGAGGTAGTATACAATTCAAAGTATCCAATGGGGGACAGTCCATTTAAACTTCTAAAAGAGGCTGGGATTAAAGTAAGATCGCTGGAAGTAGATTAAAAAAAGGCCATATGAGGATTACCCCTATAAGGAATGACCAAACGTTTGCGGCAAAGGAAATCCAGAACGCCCTTCCAAAATGAAGGGCAAGCATATAGGAGTAAAAAACTGATTCTATAAATACTGCAAGGACTTCACCTATGACCAGTGCTTCCAAATACGGGAAGTAATTGGGAAGAATAAACCAGAGAACTGAGAGGGTGACTAAATTTACTGCAAAAATAAATGAAGCAAGCTGCATAAAATCATACTCGTCTCTTAAAAGAAACCAGATGACTGGGATTTCAAGCGCAACTGTGATTACTAGGGCAACTGCAAATTCAATCATACAAATCTACCGAATAAAGCAAGAAGAACAACCGCAAGAGCGAAGGGGCATACGAGCGATGATTTTTTGGTGAAACTTCCCGTAGAAACATCTATCGTGAATTCATATACTCCTCCGGAAGAAACCCCAAAAGGCTCTGTTGTGTATGTTTTATTATTGTAGATGTATGTGAAATAACCAGCATTGTCTTCAAAGCAGGGGTTTAACTTGTAAAACCACCCTTCGCTTGTGCAGGCGCCTTCTGAACAGCTGAACGGAACTGTTCTCTGCCCGATAATTGAACCGGAAACTTCGTGGTTCTGGGAACAGTGGTATTCAAGAGGGATGTCCTCAGTAAATGGATTTCCTTCAAGTTCAAGGAGCACGCTAATTTCCGGGGAAGGGGGTGAAGGTCCTATATCTGCAAATAATAGAGGAATAACAAACAGCAGGATTAAAAATTTCTTTGAAATCATAAAAGTATAATTACTTGATAATTTTTATTTATTTGCGATTAAAGTCTTTGAAGGTGGAAATATGGCCAGGCATTTTTTAACTTTAAATGATGTGACAAATGAGGAACTAAAGAATATTTTAAACTGGGCTGACGAGATTAAAAAGAATCCGGGAAAGTACTCGGGAGAGCTGAAAGACAAAACACTCCTGATGATATTTGCAAAACCTTCGCTCAGGACAAGGGTTTCTTTTGAGGTTGGAATAACCCAGCTGGGCGGACACGGCATATATTATGATATTTCAACTTCGCCGATGGGGAAAAAAGAGACGATAGGCGACACTGCAAAAACATCATCAAGATATGTGGATATCGTGATGGCAAGGCTGTTTGAACACAGTGATATAGAAGAATATGCGGAAAACTCGGATGTTCCTGTGATAAATGCACTTACTAATTTCTCGCACCCCTGCCAGATAGTTGCAGACCTGCAGACAATAAAGGAAAAGAAAGGGGAGCTTATGGGGCTGAAGCTTGCATATCTTGGGGATTCAAACAATAATGTGACTCACTCGCTTATCTGCGGATGCACAAAAGTAGGGATGAATATTTCTGTGGGATGCCCCAAAGGGGAAGTTTTTATGCCTCAGAAAAAAGTTGTCGATGAAGGAAAAAAAATAGCCGAGGAAACGGGTGGAAGCGTAACCATAACGCATAATGCAGAAGAAGCTGTGAAAGATGCGGATGTTGTTTACACTGATTCATGGATGAGCTACCATATCAAGGCTGAAGAGAAGGAAGAAAGGATGAAAACGCTTATGCCATATCAGGTAAACAGGGAATTAATGGACAGGGCAAAGCCGGATGCCATATTTATGAACTGTCTTCCTGCAATGAGGGGGATGGAACAGACTGCAGAAGTGATAGACGGGCCCCAAAGCGTGGTTTTTGATGAAGCTGAAAACAGGCTCCACGCACAGAAAGCAGTAATGCTGTTCCTTCTTGGAAAATTTAAATAAGAAGAAAAAATAAAAGAGTGCTATACAGCTTTAGCAGTTACCGGTTCCGAACCAACCTTCTTAACTACCGGAGCCTCCCCTATCGCACGGGAGTACATAATACCGGTCCAGGATTTAATCTGGAATGTTTTTTCAAGAAGGTTGACAACTCTTTCGTATTCAAAAGCCTTGCAAGAATAAAGGTCAAAATAAATTTCGTTTGTCTCAGAAAAGAAATGCAGGGAGCAGTGGCTGGTAGTTATCATCTGAACAAAACTCTGTCCTGGAAAATCAAGGTCTTCTGCCTCGGCCCACTGCATATCGCCGAGAGGCTTCATATCCGAGATTACCAAGAGCTCGTTCAGGAAGGCTTTTGCTTCTTCCTTTTTAAGTTCTTTTAAATTAGAGCCGACAACCGCATTTACGGTCAAATGTAGATGTTCGAGTTTCTTCATTTTACATCTTCAAATTAAAAAGCGGGGTTAAGTTTAAAAATAAATGCCCGGGCAGAATTTTTACGTCTGAAAAACAGCGGCCAGCGGGAAAAAAATTTAAAGAAAAAAATTCAGGGAAGGCACGAAATCATCCCTGTACACAGTTTTACCTCTGAAAACAAAAAAAGAAATTTTAAAATTAGATGAAAAAATAAGTAAAAATATTAAAATTCAGAAGCTGAATTCTTAGGTATGGACTTTCATTCAAAAACAAAAGAACAGGTTCTGGAGTTTCTTGAAACAGATGGAAAAGGACTGACGAATGAAGAGGCCAAAAAAAGACTTGAAAAATACGGGGAAAATGAATTCCGGAAAAAAAAGGGAATCTCTGCGCTTTCTGTTTTTGTGAATCAGTTTGCAAATTTTATTGTTTATGTTCTTGTCGGTGCAGCGGCCGTATCTGCACTTTTGGGGGAAATTACTGATGCTGTTGTCATAGGGGCGATAATAATTCTTAATGTGGCTCTTGGTTTTTTTCAGGAGTATAAAGCTGAGAAGGCAATAGAAGCTCTCAGAGAGTTTTCAAGCCCGAAGGCAAAAGTTTTGAGGAACGGAAAGGTGGAAGTAATTGATTCAAAGTATCTTGTTCCCGGGGACATACTCATTATTGAAGAAGGCGATTATCTTTCGGCGGACGGGAGGGTAATAGAATCAGTTGAAATGAAAATTGATGAATCGATATTAACTGGCGAATCTCTTCCTGTAAATAAAATCACCGGGCAGATAGACAGAAGTGCGATGGTTTCAGACAGAAGGAATATGGTTTTTGCAGGAACAGTAACCGTAGGGGGAAGAGGGAGAGCAGTAATTACAAATACCGGAAACAATACTGAGCTTGGGAAAATAGCAACAGGAATAATGGAAAAGGAAGAGAAATTCACTCCTCTGCAGGAACAGCTTGAACATCTCGGAAAATTCATAACCATCGCAACGCTGGCGATATGTGCAGTCATATTCGGGCTTGAATTTTATCTTGAAGGGGAGATCATAAACTCCCTTATAACTGCTGTTGCACTTGCGGTTGCGGCGATACCGGAGGGGCTTCCTGCCGTGGTTACGATAACGCTGGCGCTTGGGACCCAAAGGATGCTTAAAAAGAATTCTCTTATACGGAGACTTCCTGCGGTTGAAACGCTCGGAAGTACAAGTGTTATCTGTTCGGACAAAACAGGAACACTTACCATGAATCAGATGACTGTAACAGATATTTTTGCCGGGGAAGAGATAAAGGTAAGCGGGAAGGGTGTAGAACTTGAAGGAGAATTTTCATCTGCAGGGGGGAAGGTGGATACACAGGAATTCAAAAATCTTTTTGAAGCCGCTGCACTCTGCAACAATGCAAGTATTGAAGGGCCTTCAGACCCCACTGAAAAGGCGCTTCTTGTAGCTGCTATAAAAGCAAATGCAAGCAGAGATTATGAGAGAATAAGAGAGATTCCTTTTTCCTCAGAGAAAAAGCATATGATTACCTTTAACCGGATTAACAGAAATGTGCATGCATATCTCAAGGGAGCCCCAGAAGTGGTGCTGGAGATGTGCAGTGAAGTGGAATACGGCGGGAAGGTTTTGAAGATGGGGAAAAAAGAGAAAAGCCGGATTAAAAAAGAATATGAAAGAATGGCAGGTGAAGCGCTCAGAGTAATCGGATTTGCGTATGACCCGAAAGGGAAAGGGGAAAAATTCAGGTTCCTGGGACTAATGGGGATGATAGATCCCCCAAGGGACGGTGTAAGGGAAGCGATTAATGCATGCAAAAATGCAGGAATAAAAGTAGTTATGATAACCGGGGATTATGAAATAACTGCAAGGGAAATTGGAAAGGAGCTTGGGATAGAAGGAAAAGTAATGACTGGAAAACAGCTTGAATCTATAACTGAAGAGGATCTGAAAAAAATGGTGGATGAAGTGGGGATATACGCAAGAGTAAGCCCCGAGCATAAGGTAAAAATTCTTAAGGCGTGGAAAGCAAGGGGAAAAGTAGTTGCAATGACGGGGGATGGTGTGAATGATGCCCCGGCTCTTAAGATGTCGGATATAGGAACATCGGTAGGTTCCGGAACTGATGTTGCAAAGGAAGCTTCGGATATGATTCTTCTTGATGACAATTTCGTTTCAATTGTGGAGGCTGTAAGAGAAGGAAGAGGGATTTATGACAATATAAAGAAATTTGTAAAATATCTTTTCTCATGCAATCTTGGAGAGGTGATGGTTATCCTTCTTGCCCTTGTGCTTGGGTGGTCGACACCTCTTCTCGCAATACAAATATTATGGGTAAATCTCCTTACAGACGGATTCCCGGCTCTTGCACTCGGACTGGAAAGGCCCGACGAGAATATTATGAAAAAGAACCCCAGGAGCAAAAAAGAGAAGATAGTGAATGGAAAGGACCTGCAGGACCTGCTTGTGCAGGGCGGGATAATCACTATCGGGGTGCTTAGTCTTTATTTTGTATATGATGGGAAATATGGAATTGACTATGCAAGAACAGTTGCATTCACAACACTGGTTATGTTCCAGCTTTTTAATGCAGTAAATTACAAACTGGGGGACAACAGCATATTCAGCAGAAAGCTTTTTGAGAACAGATACCTCTGGGGGGCAATTGCACTCTCAGTAGGGCTTCAACTGGCAGTTGTTTATCATCTAAACGAACTTTTCCAGACTGTTCCGCTTTCACTGCAGGACTGGATGCTGATAACCGGAACAGGATTTGTGATTATTGCAGTTTATGAAATTAAAAAAAGGCTGGGTAATACAACCATTTTAAAACATTGAAGTTGAAAAAGAATCGGTGATTCTGTGAAAAAGATACTTTTCGCAATGCTTGCTTTATTGATATTAATGTTTGGATGTATTTCTAATGAGTATTCCCATTATCAGGAAAGAGACGGAAGCGCACTAGTAGTGCAGAAATTTGACATGAGCGGAGTGCTGGGAAGTCTTGAAGAAGAGCAGATTGAAAGCACCCTGCAGCAGATGTGTGCAAACTCAACTGCAAAAGACCCTGAGCTTAAATGTGAGTATGATGTCAAGGGAATAGTGTACTTTGAAAAAACATTTACTCCTGGAGACGGACATTATATTTTTGAAACCGGCGGGGACATACTAAATAAAAAATATACATTAACAGTGAAAAGCGCACCAAGGATGGACACCTCAACTGAAGAATCAATGGGTGAGGCTGAAGTTTTGGGAGAAGAAACAGAAATAAAACTCACAGGTTCCGAAGCAAAAGCGATGGCTGCCAATTACAAGCAGTTTGGAATGAACCTTACCTACACCGTTTATATGCCTGGAAAAATAATTTCTGCGAACGGCGGGATAATAAGCGAGGACGGAACTTCGGCAAAATTCGACATGCTTGATATGATGGAAGACGGAAAAGAAATTGTTGTTGTGTCTGAAGAAATGGACATGATGGTCGTAGGCGGGATAGTAATCCTGTTGATTGTTATTCTGGCTTATTTCCTTTTCCTTAAAAAATAGGTTTTTTTCTTTTTTCTTTCTTATTTTATTATGAATATTGAACTAAACAGGCTAAATAAGGCAGTAGAGGATTCCATTCCAGAGATTAAAAAAACCAGTGCAAAATCCTTTTGTATCTCCACAGTGATTCCAAAAAAAGAAATTATTCTTGAGGAAAAAAAATGGGACGGGAAACCCGATGAGGAATCAATTAAAGGGAGAACCAACAGGGAAATTGCCGGAAAAATAATCGAGAAAACAAAAATGGACTATGATGTCAATAATGCAGATATAAGGATTACCTACAATCTGAGGAATTATACTTACAGCATTTCCAATGAACCGATGTTTATTTTTGGAAGATATATGAAGCACAGCAGGATGCTCTCCCAGAGCAGATGGATGTGCAGGCACTGCGGTGGCAAGGGATGCACGAGGTGTTCGGGAAGGGGAAAGATGTACGAATCAATAGAAGAGATAATCGGTGAAGCAGTTAGAAAACAGACTGGGTGCGGGGATTATTCCCTCCACGCCTCTGGAAGGGAGGACGTTGATGTTGAAAATTATGCAGGAAGGCCTTTTATTATGGAGATAACAAACCCCAAAAAGAGAGATATCAAATTTAAAGAGATGGAGGATTTAGGGGAAACCAGGCTAAAAAGCCTTAGAAATGTTAACCGGGGGTGGGTAGAGCTTGTTGCGAATTCTCATTTCAACAAAAGCTATCTCGCTGAGGTAGAACTGGAAGCTGAAGCTGATGAAGAGAGTATTAAAAGGCTTGAGGAGCTTAAGGGAAGAGAGGTTCTTCAGTTTACTCCAAAAAGGGTTGCGCATAGGAGGGCATTAATTGAAAGGAAAAGAAAAATACTGGGAATTAAAATAACTGGGATTGGGAAAAAAACATTTGAATGCGAAATAAGAACGGAGCCAGGGACCTACATAAAAGAGCTCATCAATGGGGATGAAGGAAGAACAAAACCTAATTTTTCAGAGATTTTAGGAATAAACGCAGTCTGCAGAAAACTTACAGTGGTAGGAATAGAAGATGAGTTTCTGGACACTGTAAAATAGTATTTTCGATGAATGACGATTTAGTATTCGTATTCATTTTAAATCTTTCAGCCTGAATATTACCGATAGGTGAAATTGATGGTTGAATTTGTTTTTAGGATAGGTGGGCAGGCAGGACAGGGTGCAAACCTTACCGGGAGGAGCATGGGAAAGGTGTTTACGCGGGGCGGCTATCATGTTGTCGGTTATCCCGAATATCCTTCACTGATAAGAGGGGGGCACAATGTATATCAGGTAATTGTAGGGCAAAAAAAAGTTAATTCCCCGGTTCAAAAATGCGACCTTGTTATTGCACTCAATAAGGATGCAATATTCTACCACAAGGATTCCATAAATGAGAACGGCGGGATAATTTATGATTCCTCAATAGATTTAACGCAGTTTAAACTCAGGAAGGACATTAAGCTTTATCCCGTTCCATATATGGAGCTGGTTAAAAAAGCAGGCGGAACTGCAAGAATGGAAAATACAGTTGCAATGGGTGCAACACTTGCATTGTGCGGCTATCCTCTTGAGAAACTGAATGGCGTTCTTTCCGATGAGTTTGCAAGGAAAGGGGAGGAAATAATTAAACAGAATATTGCAGTTGCAAAAGCAGGTTATGATTATGTTATTGAACACCATGAAGCAGACAAGTTTCCGGTCAAGTTGAAGGTGATTAAGCACGATAAAAAACTTTTTATGGGCGGAAATGAAGCTGTGGGAATGGGAGCGATTAAAGCGGGAATGAAGATATACTCTGCATATCCTATGACGCCCGCCTCAACTGTAATGCATTATCTTGCATCAAAGGAGGCTGAATATAATATTGCGGTAAAGCATACTGAAGATGAAATTTCTGCAGTTCTTTATGCAATAGGGTCAAATTACGCTGGAGTAAGGGCAATGACCGGAACATCGGGAGGCGGTTTTGCACTTATGAGCGAGGCGCTTGGGATGGCCGCACTTGCGGAAACACCGATAGTGATTAACGTTGCACAAAGAGTGGGGCCGAGCACTGGAATGCCCACATGGACGGAGCAGGCAGACCTTAAATTTGTACTGAATGCCTCGCAGGGGGATTTCCTGAGGATAGTGCTTGCACCGGGGGATATAAAAGAATCTTTCTTTATGACTGCAGAGGCATTTAATTTTGCCGACAAGTACCAGCTTCCTGTGCTGGTTCTTACCGACAAGTTCCTTGCGGAAACACACTTTTCTGAAGAACCTTTTGAACAGGAGAAGGTCAAAATTGAGAAGGGAAAATTAATTACTGGAGGGCTTCCTGAGCTGGAACCTAAAAAAAGATTCAAGAGATATGAGATTACAAAGGACGGCGTAAGCCCAAGACCCGTTCCGGGAACAAGGGGAGGACTTCACGTTGCAAGCTCTTACGAACACAGAGAAGACTCGTATTCAACTGAAAGTTTCAGTATGAGGGCTGAACAGGTAAACAAAAGAAACAGGAAGATTGAGAATATTCTTAAGGAAATGAAAAAACCCAAAATATACGGAGCTAGGGATGCGAAAGTGGCGCTTGTGTGCTGGGGTTCGCAGAAACTGCCCCTTCTTGATGCTGTTGAAGAGCTTAAGAAGAAGGGAATTGAAGTGGCTGTGGTTCATTTCAGCTATTTGTTCCCGGTAGACAAGGAGAAGGTGCAGGAAGTGCTTTCAAAATATGAAAAAACAATAATGTTTGAAAACAATTCAACGGGGCAGTATGCGGGAGTGCTTAAGGAATATGCAGATATTGAATTTGATTATATTGTTCTGAAATATGACGGAAGGCAGTTCTTCCCTGAACAGGTTCGGGAGGTTGTTGAAGAGCTTAAGAAGGAAGGATTCAAAGGAAAAAATGAGATTATACATGTAAATGAGAGGGAGGATTTGGAGTATTATAATCCTGCGAAGTATGGTTTGTGAGGTGTTTGAATGTCTGTTGAAGATTTTAATTTTGAAATAAAGGAACAGTGGTGTCCGGGATGCGGGAATTTTGCAATAGAGATGGCGGTAAAGCAGGCCCTGGACGAACTTAAGATCCTGAGGGAAGAAACAGTAATTGTATCCGGAATAGGCTGCTCCGGTAAAACGCCACATTATGTCAATACATACGGGTTTGAATCAATTCACGGAAGAATTCTTCCTGTTGCTTCGGGGATTAAACTTGCAAATCACAAACTCACCGTGATAGGAATGGGCGGAGACGGAGACGGATACGGGATAGGGATGTGTCATTTTATTCATTCAATGAGGAGAAATCACGATCTAACCTATATCGTGCACAACAATGAGATTTACGGTCTTACAACCGGACAGACTTCGCCTACTTCCATCAAAGGAACAAAAACAAAATCCACTCCCCAGGGAGTGATAGAAAAACCGGTTAATCCGATAGCACTTGCGATTTCGTCTGGAGCAACATTTGTTGCAAGGGGATTTGCAGGAGAACTCAAGCATCTAAAAGAGATAATCAAAGCGGGAATAGAACACAAAGGAATTGCACTTGTTGATGTTTTCCAGCCCTGCGTTACATTCAATAAAGTTAATACCTACCAGTGGTGGAAGGAAAGGATATACAAACTTGAAGATGAGGGGTATAAACCGGATAACAAGGATAAGGCTCTTGAAAAGGCTCTTGAGGATGAGAAAACCGGATATAAAAAGATTCCAATTGGAATATTCTATAGAGAAAAAGGACCTTCCTATGAAGAAAGCGTAAAACAGCTGGAGAAAGGAACATTCTTTGAACAGAGCAAAAAAGAAGTGGATTTAAGGAAGGCTTATGAAGAGATGATGTAATTTTAAGTAAAATGAATACGCGGAATCGCAAGGGCGGAACTAACCGCCCCGCGACCCGCTGATGGTCCAAAAAGCATTAACTATTTAGATTCTTTTTCTTCGGGTTTTTCTTCCGGATTCTTGGGCTTCTTCTTTTCTTTTTCTGATTTCATTTTTTCATTGACTTTTGTCCTGACTTCTTCCTTGACTTTTTTTTCAAGATGATATTTCTCTATTGTTTTATGTTTCCCGTAGTAATACCCGCTTCCAAACATCAAAAGGGATATTGCAACAAGCAGAAGGGGAAGACCAAGGTATATTGCCGGAAGTATCACGCCTGCAAGATTACTTCTTATTGATTCAAACTCAGGCGGAATTTCAAGCCCGCACTGGGCAGAAGACATTTTCTGCATATTTGATGAACTGAAGAAAGTAATGAATCCTTCACCCAGCTCGCTGATATAGGAGATAAACAAATAAACCGAACCCACTACCAGCAAAACTGCGAATAAAGCCAAAAAGATACTTAATATCTTATTTTTCATAAAATCACCTCATTATTCTTCCTACTAAAAAATCAAGAAAAGGAAGGAGTGAATACCTCCCCCTCTTCCTGTTCTTCAAACTCCAACCTGGGGTCTTCTATGGTGGGAAGGTCATCCTCCGAAACTCCGTTTACAGTAACGGAAGTATCCGAAGACTTCTGTTCCTGAATACACCCCATGAGCAGAACGGAAAGCAGGATAACCGAACCAATCCAGAGATAGATGGTGTTCATTTCTTCATCTCCTGAAACATATTCCTGAGCATCTCTGAACAGCCGTTAAGGTTCTGGTAAACCTGTTCAAACTCTTCCTCAGTAAGGGTGGTTGCCGGAGAAAGATACTGGTTGGTTTCTTCAAGCTTTGCGTCAAGCGCCTGAACGTCGTCTGAAAGTCCTGCCTGCTGAGCCGGGAATCTGAGCTTTTCAAGAACTGATGAAGTATGTGCATATTTGAATCTTGCCCAGCGTGTAAGCTGTATCTGCTTAAGCTCTTTTTCCATCTCTGCTATTTTTTCTGGATCATCTTCGGTCTGAAGTTCTTCAGTTATTTCCTGAACTTCCTGATTCTCCAGCTCTGTTGCATACATCATTCCTGCCGTATTGTATCCCTTTTTCTGCATGCTCATTGAAAGATTTTTTGCCTTTTCCTGCCATTCGTATACGTACTGCGCCCTTGTTTTGGCAAGTTCAAGAGAAGATTCTTTTATACACCCAGTATATCCTGAGCGGGCTTCCTGATAAAGCAGTTTTGCATTGTCTCTCTCTTCCTGGTCAAGGGTGTTTATGTACGTATAAATATTGTGGAGCTCAAGCGCTGATTCCGCCAGAGCTGGCCGGGCTTCATCTACCAGATAAGTTTGGTAATCTGTCCGGTCTTCAAGCTCCGGAAGAGTCGTCTTTACATCTTCAAGTTTATTCAATGTCTCATCCGAGACATTTCCGTACTCCTGCCATGCTGTGAGCATATTTTGATAAAAATCAACTCTGCATATATATTTCTCTTTGGACATTTCAAAAACCTGTCCCTGTGCAGTGTGGATTCTCTCTTTGATCTGCTGGATACGCTGAATCTGGCTTTGAAGTTTCTGATTTACTTGTTCCTTAAGCTTTTCTTGCATCTGTATTTTTAAGGGAGAAACAGAGGACTGTCCTTCTGCCTGAATCATTGCCTGCTGTCCATCCACAGAACCGTTTCCTGCACCGGGTCCCTGTGCAAAACCAAGGGAAAGTACAAGAACCGCAATCAAACATAGATATTTTTTCACAAACATCACCAGAGATACAGCTCAACCAGTATTTAAAAAGAAACTTTCCCGGAAACTTTCGGAAATAGAAGTAAGGTTAAAAAATATTGAGATTGTATTCGTAGATATGAAAAAGGTTATTGCACTTTTGTTTATTCTTACTTTTCTACATGCTACCACTATAGAAGGAAAAATAATCAATTCTGATACTTTTGAAACAATGGATAACGTGATTATAAAAATAAGCGGGGATACAACTTTCCAGTCAGTTTTCAGCAAAGGTTACAATATTTCTGCCGAGCCGGGAGAATATCTCCTTGAGGCCAGATATTATGAAGACGGGGAGATAAAATATTCAACAAAAGAACAGGTTTTATTGAAGGGTGAAAAAGTTAAGTATGACCTTGTTCTCTTTCCTGAAAGTTTTACTGGGGAGTATGACCTTGAGGAAGAAGAATATCCTGAAATAGAAGGGGAAACCGACTTGTTTGTTGTTTATGTCCTCGGGGCTGCAGCAGTGGCAATATTTATCGGTCTGCTTTATCTGGGCGGAAGACCAAAAAAACAGGAAACCGAAACTGGGCAGAATGAACCAATGGATGAAGACTGTGAAAAAGTTATTAGGGTATTAAAGGAACAGGAAGGGCGCATGCTTCAAAAAGAGCTAAGAGAGGTCCTTAATTTTTCTGAGCCCAAAATGAGCATTATTATGACGGAGCTTGAGGCACTCGGGAGGATTAAAAGAATAAAGAAGGGGAGAGAAAAGATTGTGAAGCTTATCTGAATATGCACTTTCTGCATCTGCTTGTCAGGGAATAAGTGGTGAATTTTTTTATGGCCTTGATTGCATCTCTCGGCGAGCCGAAAGTTGGGACGCCGTACGTATCCAGTATTTTTCTGTTCATGTGGGTGTAATCACCTCCCACTGCAACTACTGCAATTGGCTTTCTTCTGTCATCGGAAGCTTCTACAAGGACATCAAGAAGCCGTTCATCAAGGGCAGGGGCCTGGAAAAGAACTATGACGATTATTAAATCTACCCCGGGGTCATCCATAAAAATGTCTATTGATTTTTTATAAAGTTCCGGGTCCGCATCGGCAATGATGTCAAGAGGATTTCCCACATTTGCATAGGCGGGAAGTATTTTCTTCAGTTTTTTTTCTGTTTCTTCGCCCAAATCGGCAATGTCAAGGCCGGTTTCTTCTATTGCATCAGTGGTTAAAACACCCAATCCGCCCCCGTCAGTTATTATCCCTATTTTTTTTCCTCTGGGAAGGGGCTGGTTGAATATTTTAACATAATCAAAAAGCTCCTCCACATCTTTTGCTTCAATAACTTTTGTCTGTTTGAATGCTGAGGAATATGCAAGGTAGTTTCCTGCTATGTTGCCGGTATGGGAAAAGGCAGCTTTGGAGGATTTTTCGCTCCTTCCCGCCTTAAGAACAACTATCGGCTTTATTTTGTTTACTTTTTCCAGGGTTTCCATAAATTTCTTTCCGTCTTTTGTTCCTTCGATGTATACAATTATTGATTCTGTTGAATCATCATTGGAGAGGTAGTCTATGATGTCAGATTCGTCCAAAACAGAGGCATTGCCATAGGATATGAATTTGGAAATTCCGACTCCATAATATGCGGCAAGGTCCACAATACAGGAGCCGACCGCTCCAGACTGGGTGACAAAGGAAATTGAACCCGGCTTTGGTCTCTGTAGTTTGAATACCGGAAAAAATATGCTGTCCAGTCTTGAATAAGGGTTGATTACCCCCAGGCAGTTCGGACCGATTAATGCTATATTGTATTTTTTTGCGGTTGACTTTAATTTTTCTTCAAGCTCGGTATTGCCGGATTCTGCAAAACCTCCGCTCAGAACGATTACTCCTTTGATGCCTTTTTTCCCGCACTGCTCAAGAATTGAAGGAACTGTTTTTGCGGGGGTCGCTATAACTGCGGACTCTACCTTTCCTTTGATCTTTAAAACATCCGAGTAGCACTTAAGACCCATTATCTCATCATACTTGGGATTAACAGGGTAGATTTTACCGTCAAATTTTCCTTCTATGAAATTTTTCAGAAGGACGTTGCCAACTTTGGAAGGAGTTTTGGTTGCACCTATGACTGCAATAGATTTAGGTTCAAAAACATATTTTAGATTTTTAATTTTTCTTTCCATGGGCTCACTTCCTGATTCTCGCATCAACTATGTCCGCACCTTTTGAATCAAATATAACGGGGTTTAGGTCCAGCTCTTTTACCTTTTCCTTTTCCATAAACCTGCAGGTCTTAAGCATTATATCCTCAAGAGTGTTCATATTTACTGCCTTCTGCCCTCTAACTCCTGTAAGAATTGGATGGGATTTCAATTCTCCGACCATTTCACGAACATCCTGCTTTGAGATGGGGCATATTCTCCCCGTAATATCCCTGAATATTTCAACATAAACACCGCCCAAGCCCAGAACAACCATATGGCCGAACTGCGGGTCTTCCTTTCCGCCGATTATGAGTTCAATGCCTTTTCTTGCCATTTTCTGGACAAGCACGCCTTTAACCTCCGCCTTTGATTTTTCTGCAGAGGAGACTATATCGCGGTAGGCATGTCTTAGCATATCGGAATTTTTTATTTTTATTCTCACTCCGCCCACATCTGTTTTGTGGGTTATCTGGGGGGAGATTATCTTAAGGGCAACTGGAAAGCCGATATATTTTGCATGCTTAACTGCATCCTCTTCATTTTTTGCAATTTTGTAAGGGAGGAGTTTGAATTTATACTTCTCTAAAAGAGAGAAATCCTTGAGCATGGACATAAGGAGAATATTGATTTAACAAATATAAATCTTACTTTAATTTTGAGATTTTTTTGAAGATGGATTTAAACTTCGGGAAAACGGAGCGCCTGTACAAAATATATGCGGGATGAAAATTCGGGACAAGAACAGTATTGTTGACATTGAATCTTTTTCCTGCAACGGAATTTATGGGCAGCATATCAAAATTATATTTTTTAAGAAAGTAATTTGTGGGAACATTTCCAAGAGGGACAATAACTCTCGGCTTTATTGCTTTAATCTGTTTCTCCAGATAGTTTGAGGTGCAGATTTCAACCTCGGAAGAATGAGGATTTCTGTTCCCGGGTGGCCTGCATTTCACTATGTTTCCTATAAATACCTCTTTTTCCTTAATCCCCACTCCTTCCAATGTTTGCCTAAGGATTTTACCTGAGGCACCCACAAAGGGCCTTCCGGTTTCATCTTCTTTTGCACCTGGCGCCTCGCCAACAAGCATTATTCTGGCTTTCGGATCTCCTTCTCCGGGAACTGGGTTCGTCCTGCCGGCATAAAGAGGGCATTTTCTGCACCGTCTTATCCTCTCTGCAATTTCTTCAAGTGTCATTTACTCCCCGATTATTTTTACAAGGACTCTTTTGCTCCTTTTTCCGTCAAATTCACAGTAGAATATCTGCTCCCAGGGACCCAAATCTAAAGTTCCTTTGGTTATGGGCATTACAACCTGGTGCCCGATCAGCTGTCTCCATATATGTGCAGCTCCGTTGTCTTCACCCACATTGTGATGATAAGGTGCACCGTAGGGAACGAGCCTTTCAAGGGTTTCTTTATAATCCTGAATTAAGCCTGATTCGTTGTCATTTACTATTACTGCAGCAGTTATGTGCATCGGATTTACAAGGACAATGCCTTCTTTTACTCCTGATTGTTTTACAAAATCCTCTATTTTGTCAGTTATTTTTATGAATTCAATTTTGTTTTTTGTGCTGAATGTAAGATAAAAAGTCGCTGATTTCATAAATTAGATTAAGTCCCTAATTTTAAAAATATGTGCACAGTAAATATCTAATAATCGCTTTCCCGTCATACGCGGGGCTACAATATTGAACTGCTCGTTCAATAGTCGCCCCACACTAAGTTCGGGGCTATGGCGTAACCAGGTAGCGCGGTAGGCTCCAGAAATAAACCGCAGAAACCTGCATGTTAGGGTTCGAATCCCTATAGCCCCACTTTATTTATTCCGAAAGAATAAGGTAAATCACATCAAGATATTTATTTTGGTACTTAAACCATTCCGGGAATTTTGCAAATTCCTCAAAACCTATTTTTTTGTATAAACTAAGAGCTGGTTTGTTTTCCTCTGCACAGTAGAGATATATGTTTCGGGGATTCCATTTCTCTTTTGTTTTTTCTATTAAAAATGAAAGCAGTTTTTCTCCAAGGCCCAGACTCCGGCATTCTTTTCTTATTGCAATACCCAGCTGGACATTGCCCGCTTCCCTCCAGTTTCCTTTTTTTGCAGTTGCTCCGGCAATAATTTTATTTTCATCGAAAACAACATAATGAATTAAGCGGTCATGGTAAATGTCATTCATTGAGGAAATGAGCCAGTTTCTTTCCTCTTCAGCAGTCATTTCAGTGTCCATATGGAGATATGCATCTTCCCTGATTATTGAATTGATATAATCAAGGAGAGCGTCAACCGGAATTCCTGGATGAAGGTGGATTGGTTCCAGTTCTTTTCCGTTCTTAAGCTTGAATTTAGTATTTATCATGTGGTGACCAGGTCAATCTTCTTGCCTTTTTCAGCATCTTTTAGTTCCATTGCAATTCTTCTCCCAAAGGAGATTGATTCCCTGAATAAATACTCAGAATACGGGGTGAACCTTGTTCCTGGAGAGCCGGGCATTCTGAAGGAAACATCAAAGGTGGTGAACTGTTCTTTTCCATCTACTTCTTCAATTGCACCCTGAAGGGCAAATGGACCTATTATTCCCGGAGAGTATTCTTTTGCAACAGTCTCAGCGAATTTTTCAGCCTGCTCATAAACGCCTTCTATCAAAGATTCTCTTACTGTACATGCAATATGGCCGACTTCAATTATTTTGGGCCTGTGTTTTTTAAGGACATCAAGCTGGATGTCTGCAGGCATCTTCAGATAGCCGTCAATGTCGGTCTGCTTCCTCATATCCACACCCAAAAGTTCAAGTTCATCATGGATGGGGGAATAAAAGAAATTGAAGTTGAATGGTGCGCCGATGACAAATTCCTCAATCCTTGCTTTTTTCAGGTCATCTTCCCTTATTTTTCCATGTTTTAAAAGTTCTGAACTTTTTTCTTTGTATTCTTCATAATCTGATGCAAAAAAGAATGCCCTTTCATAGCTTCTTTCCGCTTCGTTTACTTTCACTATTGAGAGTTTCTGGATTTTTTCAGGGGAAAGAACTTCTTTTGGATAATTTATGCCTGATTTTTTAAGAAGGTCATACTGGTTGTTGGGCTGGTCTCTTTCTTCTGCTCTCAGCAGTTTTCTGTTTCCAAAAATAGGGATAGGAAACTCGTTTTCAATAGTATCGTAGCCCACATAAACTGAAAAGGAACGGTTGGGAACAAATACTGCATTTGATTTTTTGAGGTGTTCCACAACTGCGTGTGATGCAATCTGTTTGAATTCATTTACAAGAACAATTTCATCAACAACACCGATTTCTCTTTTTCCCCTTTTTCTTGATTTGTACCAGTTAAGATATGTATTCTCTCTTCCTCTTTTGCATACAACAAGTGTCCTGAATCCTTCTTTTTTTGCTCCTTCGCTTACATCCAGGGCAGAATGGCTTCCAAGTGTGGAAATTGCATGTTTCATAAAAATCACTTATTAATGGTGATTTAAAGGAGTATTAATTTAATTGTTGCTCAGCCAAAAATCCATTCAAAAACCGCACGGGTTACAAATATACTCTCCTTCATCATAGCTTCATTTAAAAGTTTTGGATGGGTGTCCAGTTCTTTCACCATTGAAAGCCTGCCGTCCGGGAGTGCTCTCGGTTCATCGCAGTACCAGAAGCAGTTTTCACCTGCCTGATTGAAAATTTCTGGAGTGACAACCTGATAATTGTTCATATACGATTCAAGAACAGATTTATCAGCTCCTTCGCCCGGCCTTCCTTCAGAAATCCACATCATATCCACTTCTTTGATAAAGTCGTTTCTTGGTTTTCTTTCCCAGGAACCTCCTGAGGCAATCACCTGTTTCTGAAGTTCTTCAACCGCCCCTATTTCATCAACTACCGAATCCTCATAGAAATGCATTCCAAGTTTTGCACCTACGCGGTACAATGCGATTGTAGGCTGGGAATATCTTACCTGCCCGTATGCACCAATTTTCATTCCTTCCAGCTCTTTTCCTCTTTTCATTAATGAATAAAAAAACCAGAGGGCGCCTATTGTGTGCTCGTCTCCGCACATGCAGTTTATAATCGGGAGAGAGGATTTCAATTTTTTTATATCTACAGTCATAGGAGTTCTAAGAGCAAGCATATCTACAAGGTCTGCAACTGCCCTTACTGTGTCTTCAAGATCTTCCTCACCTGCTTTAAGATAGCTTGCATCAAGGACGATGTAATCCCCTTTTGCTTTGAGCATTGAATGTTCAAGTGCGGCAGTTGTTCTTAAGCTTGGACGGTAGGTCAAAACTCCGAGTATTTTTCCTTCAAGGGATTTTCCTTCTCCACCCTCCACTTCACGAGCTCTTTTTAAAATCCAGAGAATATCTTCTTTTTTCAGGTCAAAACTGCTCCTCATGGTTTTCATAGAAATCTCCTGTAAAGATATTGATGGATAATAAAATTATGGTTTTCGGTTGAAGAACATATTTTTAAAGTGTTAGTATATATAATTATATGGTTAGAATGAGGGGAAAAAAGATATTACTGGCTCATGATTTAAGACCTAAAGGAGGCGGTTTAGTTGCATTAATGGCCAAGAGAAAAGAAATAATGGTCGAACCGGTCCAAAATTTGTCTTTAGTATCATCTTCCAGACCTAAATATGTCGTTTTTCCTGCATTCCACGATGCACACAATCACCCGGCACTTTACGGAATGATTCAGGGTGCAAATCCGGTTGATTTAGGGGAGAGCACAAATAAAAGAGAGATAATTAAAAAAATTAAAGCAAGGTCAATGAAAGATAATTCTCCAATTCTCGCACTAAGTTACAGTATGGAAGCAGGAATGACTGCAAAAGAACTTGATGAACTGGGTTCAAAAAGAGAAATCCTTCTTTTGGGAACATCGCTTCACGCGGGAGTCGGAAACAGTTTATTGCTTTTGCAGGTGGAAAGAAAGGTAAATGAAAGAAAGATAAAAGGAGAAATAATCACTGGCGGGATAGGAAATAAAGGAGAACTCAGCGAAGGATGTTTTCTTACTGCACTGGAGATTGCTGAAGGAAAAATAAAGGAGAAGATAGTGAACGGAATAAATGAGTGGGTAATGGAAAGAATAAGGGAGGGGACTACTTCAATAACTGACAAGGCAGTTCTTACTCCAGCAGAATGGGGGGCTCTTAAAATTTCAATAGGGATGCTCAAACAGAAACTGGGATACAATCCTATTGCCGGAGTTTATTTTTACTATAATTCATTTAAAGGAAAGTTAAAGGAGTGCATAAGCGAAGCAAATGATATTGGAATTAAAACGGGTGTTAAATGGGTCGGAGACGGAGGGACTACAAGTGCAACTGCATCTCTTGAGAATTTTAAATATGCAGATGGAAGCAGGGGACTTGAACCTACAATTCCGATTGACTACAGGAATCCAAGGGCGGTTGAGCAGTATATAAGGGAGCTTAAGGAAGCTAGGGTTAGCCGGATGGCATTTCACGCAATCGGGGATAAAACAATAGGAATTGCTCTGGATTTTTCTTCCATACTAAGGAAAAACGGGATTGAACTTACAATATGCCATCTGGAAGTTCCGACTTTCAGCCAGATTAAAACTGCGGCAAGAGAAGGAATTTTTTTGGATATGCAGCCCGCATACTCAAGCGAAGGATTAAGATATCCTGCAACACTGGGGGAGCTAACATACTATAATAACCCGGTTGGAACCGTATTAAGGGAATATTCCGCAAATGGATTTAAGGGAAGAGTGCAGTTCTCAACGGACGGCATGCCAAGTGATATGCTTGGATTCGGTACAGGCTGCGCAGTAGGACACCCAATTGTTGAAAACAGAATTTCTCTCGGAGATTATCTGGAAAACAGCAGGGATATCTATGTTCAGGACGGAGCAGTTATTCTTACAACTGAGGCATTTAAACGAATAATGGAAATGCAGGATACGAAAATACTTGCAGAAAGGGCTGGCGACATACAGGAAACAATCAAAAATATTCACAAGGGCGTCCTGGCAGTCTGTGCAAACGGGAAAACGATTTACAGGAAATCAGAATTAATCTAGTATTTTGATTTCACCGGTATCTCCGTCAACCTCAATCAATTCGCCGTCTTTTATTGATTTAACTGCATTTTTTACTGCAACGATACATGGGATTTTAAACTCCCGGCTGACTATTGCAGCATGCGAGGTTATACCCCCAAACTCAGTTATTACTGCTGATGCCTTTCTCATTAACGGGACATATTCCGGATTTGTGAAATATGTAACCAGTATACTTCCCTGCGGGAAATCATCGTGGGTATTCAGAACAATTTTTGCTTTTCCTTTTGCTTTCCCGGGGGAAGCTCCAAATCCCTTAAGCATATCTTTGTTTGTCTCTGTGAGGTGTGCGCGGACTTCATTGAATTTTTCTTCCGCCGGCTTTCCTTTTAATATCTCTTTATTGCCAAGGAAAAGGGAGATTCTTTCTTCTGAAGACGCTTTTTTTATTTTCTCAGCATCAAAGTCTTTTAGAAAAAATTCAAAACTGAGATTTTTCAAAAGCATCGGATCTAGTTTTTCCATTTCCGAGAATTTGTCAACTGCCATCAGCAGATAAGCATGAAGAAGATTTGCAATCGCCCTCCGCTCGTCAAGTATTCCGGATAACAGCCGGGTTATTCTTATCTTTTCTTCCTCTTCCCTGCTGAGATTTGTAATTTCAATAAGTCTGTCAAATGCTTCGATGGAACTGGCTCTTCTTCCATCAACCTTCCTCATTTCTTCTTCCAAATCTTTTTTTCTCAGATTCTTAATAATGGAGCTTATTTCCTTTTCTGAATAAAATTCATAGCTGTCATAACCCGCATATTTCGGATGGAACTTTATGAATTTTCCAATTCCTGCCCCAGATTTTGCAATTTCTATAAGCTCAAGTTTTCTTTTTTCTTCTTCGGTCAGACTGTCAGGCAGGAGGGCTTCCCTGAAGATCTCTATCTCGTCCTGGGAAAAATTATGCTTTTTTATAAACGGGTCGACGAAAACCTCGATATCCGTATGCTTTATTGCTTCACTGTCCATAAGAAATTCCCATAATTCTTCAAGATACCTGCATGAATTTCTGATAAATAATTTCAGCTCCTTCCGGTTCATTCCATCTTTCCATGAACCCACCAGACTCTCGATTTTATTTTTTAAGGCAGAATAATCATATTTACTTCTGAAGTCTTCAAAGCTCATTGAATAAATTTTTTCTGCAAGGGACATGTGATCAGGGTAGGAAGCGATATATATCATAGAATTTCTCTTGAATAAAAACAAAACATAAAATCTCTTCACAAATGCAGAATAAGGAATGGATATGGGCAGAAAACAGCAAGGGCAGGATTCAGTAAGCGAATCTTTTAATCTGGATAAATCAATCATGCAGTTTCAATTGTTCTACGAATAGTTTTAATTATTTCGGGGCAGACTTTTACTATGGAAAACGTGCCTGCACATATCGCCATAATTCCTGATGGAAACAGAAGATGGGGCAGAATCCACGGAATATCAAAAAAAGAAGCATATGCAATAGGGATAAAGAAAATAGGTGATGTGGCCGAATGGTGCAGAAGATACAAAGTAAAAATGCTTACTATGTGGGGTTTCAGCACGGATAATTTCAAAAGAGACCGGGAAGAGGTTGAACAACTTTTTGAATTATTCAAAACAAATTTGATTGAAGTTATCCGGGAAGGAAGCAAAAGAGAGGAAAAAAAGAAAATAAAAGTGAGGTTTTTGGGGAGAACGGACCTTTTTCCAAAACAAATTCAGAATCTGATAAAAAAGGCAGAGGATGAAACTTCAGGAAATGATGAATACCAGCTGAATATCCTTCTTTCATACGGCGGGAGGGGGGAAATAGTTGACGCAGTAAACAAAATACTTGCAGAGGGAATAAAAAAAGTGGATGAAAAAACAATCTCAGAACATCTTTATACCGCGGGGATTCCCGATCCAGATTTAGTGATTAGAACTTCAGGTGAGAAAAGACTAAGCGGACTTCTCCCGTGGCAGACCACTTACAGTGAATTTTATTTCTGCGATAAATTATGGCCTGATTTTTCAGAAGAAGATTTTGCAGAGGCGCTAAAAGAATACGAATCCAGGGGAAGAAGGTTCGGAAAATGAAACTTAAGGGAAACAAAGGATTTGAATGCGAATGTACTGCTGTGAAAAGTATCCCGGGGCAGATGAAGGGTCTTATGTTCGGTTCAAGAAAAAATCTTCTTTTTGAATTTAAGAATTCCGGGAAGCATTCGATTCACTCTTTTTTTGTATTCTTTAGGTTTGATGCAGTTTATCTTGATGAAAATATGGAAGTTGTTGAGATTTACAAAAAGGTGAAGCCGTTCACGTTCAATGTTTCAAATAAAAAAGATGCAAATTACCTTCTGGAGCTTGCAGATTCAGAAAAAATTCCTGAGGCTGGTGAAAAATTATGCTTGGATGGAAAATCAACAAAACAGGAGAATATAAGATTGGGCTGAAGAGACTAAGCGAAGAAGAAGAACAGCTAATTGAGGAAATTGAAGCAGAATACGGGAGAATTTCAAAGGAAAGAAGAATCGGGGAATCCGAAGAGGCTGAAGAGCTGATTGGGGAAATTCTTGACCAGATATCTGAAAAAAATGGAGTATACCTGGATGGAGACCAGAGGGATTATCTTGTTGAAACTGCGGTCTCCCACATATATGGATTCGGGCCTTTTGACCAGCTTGCACAGGACGAAGATGTTGAAGAAATCGCAGTGATTGGGACTGAAAAACCAGTTTATGTATATCTTAGAGGGAAAGGATGGAAAAAAACAAACGTTGAATTCACTGATCTGGAATCTCTTGTGGAAACGGCAAATAAAATGTCAAAGGCAACGGGAAGAAGACTTACCCTTCAGAATCCACGTATGGATGCAGTGCTGCCGGACGGCTCAAGGATACATGCATCGGCACCACCGGTTTCCGGAGGGGAAATAACAGTAAGAAAATTTTCATCTTCACCATTTTCCCCGAAAGAGCTCATAAACAACGAAACGTTTAATCTGGACTTTGCCGTTTTCTTTTCCCTGCTCATGCATTCGGACAGCTCGGTAATAATCGGGGGAAATACTGCATCCGGAAAAACAACAACTATGAACGCTCTTTTTTCCTTTGTTCCCTCAGATGAAAGAATTGTTATAATTGAAGAAACTCCTGAAATTAATATCCCCCATAAACACCAGGCAAGGCTTGTCTCAAACAAAGAGATGGGGATTTCACTGAGCGACCTTGTTTACGACAGCTTAAGAATGAGGCCTGACAGAACGATAGTCGGAGAGATAAGAAGCAGAAATGAGGCGGAAGCTCTTTTTGAGATTCTTCTTTCAGGACAGGCGAGGGGAAGCTATGCAACAATGCACGCAGGAAGCTGCAGGGAATGTTTTCAAAGACTCAAGAATATGGGCGTGCAGGAAATGGACCTTGGCAGCGTGGACGCAGTTGTAATCCAGAGGAGGATGCTCTATTATAACAGAAAAAACCGCAGGAACGAAGAGATAAGAAGGATTATTGAGGTGGGGACTCCGGAAGGGGAGATGATTTTTAATTATGAATTCAAGAGCGGAAAAATTAACTACTGCAGAAAGAACAAACTGATCGGAAAGGTGGGGGAAAAACTTGGGGTCAGCAGAAAGGAACTGGAAGAAGAGTGGGGGAATAGAAGGAGATTCATTGAAAAATCAGGGAGGGAATATTTCAGTTTTTACAAAGGACTGCAGAAAAACTTTTACGGGTTAAAGGATGAAGATTGAAAGTATTTTTTCTGAAAGAAAGAAAAATTTGCAGATGGAAGCGGAGATTCCGTTTAAACTCAGGAAACTTGGAATGCTTCTCAATATGAAAATTGATTTTTATACTGCACTTAAAAAAATTTCAGGGGAAGAGGGGGTTTTTTCAGAAAAACTAAAAACATACCTCTTGAGTGAAAGAAAAGGGGAAA
Source organism: Microcaldota archaeon (assembly GCA_016935455.1). Taxonomy (GTDB): domain Archaea; phylum Micrarchaeota; class Micrarchaeia; order Anstonellales; family Bilamarchaeaceae; genus JAFGQX01. Next base: position 10,532 of record JAFGQX010000061.1, on the reverse strand, counting down.
GTGTTCTTTCTATTCTCACTCGGTTTGCAGAGGACAGCAGTTCGGAGAATGTTAAAAGAGCTGTTTCCCAGCTTATTACTGCATATCAGCACGGTTCCGGCGGAGAAGAGATTAAAAGAATAGGAAATGAAATGCTTGCAGTCCAAAAGTATAAAACAAGGGAATACGCATCAAAAAGCTCTGTGTTCGGGCTTGTTTTTCTGATGTTTACGGTGATTATCCCATCGTTTTTAATTATTATAACTGCCGTCGGGAATTTCACATTTGAAAGTTCAATAGATATCCGCCTGCTGAATCTGATTATCCTTCTGGTCATACCTGCATCCGGCCTTGCAATACTTGGGGCGATGAGTCTTCAGGCTCCGCCGTTTATATTCCGGGAAAAAGAGCAATTTCCTTACCTCCAGCTTGTTTTTGCATTAATTTTAATCGGACTGATTTATCTCAATTTTATGAATCTGTATCTGCTGGTTCCTGTTTTTGCGGGGGGACTGGTGCTGTTTTACAGGGAATACCAAAAAGGAGTTAAAACTGAAAAGATTGAAAAGGTCCTTCCGGATGCGCTTCTTGAAGTTTCAACACTGCCTAAAGGAAGTTCTGCTGAGCAGATATTCCGGAGAATGGCAAAAAATCCTTGCGCGGAGTTTTCAAGCGAGATGGAAAAAAGCTGGAAACAAATAAAGGCGAACGTAAGAACTGAAAAAGTTCTTGGGGATTTAAAGGAAAGGATTGGAGGCGGTCCGGCAAATATGTTCTCGGGAACAATGAAATCCATACTTGAGACAAATTATTTTAGGGGATTCAGCGAACTGGCAGAGGACATTCTAAGATTCTTTGAAATGAGGCGGGAGAGGGAGGGGGTGATGAGTATGCAGAAATACACTATGATTGCGGGTGCGCTGGTGATTCCCCTTATAATGGGGGTTTCCGTGAGGCTTATTTCAGAGATGGAAGGATATGCAGGAGAAGGGATGGCTCTTATTGCAGAATTCACAATCCCGGTTTATCTGGTTATATACGCATTCCTTGTTTCACTTTATATATCCCAGACCGATGAAAAGCATTCAAGCGGACTTCTTTATTCGTTCGGGATTACCCTTTTAAGTCTCACTGTATTTTACTTAGTCTAATGATAAACGGGATTCTCCAGTCAGTTTCACTGATAATTAACAATGAATTTGCATTCATACTTATAATTCTCTCAATAATGTTCCTGTTTGAAAGAAAAGAGACAAAAAGAAAAAAGATAATGCTTGCACTCTTCCTCGCCATACTTCTTGGAGGGGTGATGAGGGAACTCATAGCTGTTGAAAGACCGTGCATACAGATAAACGGGCTTATAGAATGTCCCTACGGCCATTCTCTTCCAAGCGTCCATTCCATAGCTGCATTTACACTTGCAATAGCTTTTATGGACAGAAAAGAATACCCCATACTGCTTGCATTTGCACTTCTTGTTGGGTGGACAAGAATTTATCTGGGAGTTCATACAGTATATGATGTTACTGCCGCACTTGCGCTGAGCCCGATATGCTATGGACTGGTTGATTTTTACTGGAGGAGAAAAAATGGATGAAAAAGCAAGGCAGATTTTTCATGCTTTATTGGGGATAATATTCCTGTTTCTGCTTTACTATCTGGGCAGATACGAAACAACGCTGATAACTGCAGGGATACTTTTAATCGGGAGTCTGGTTATCAATCTGAAGATAAGAAAAGTAAGATTTCCGGTTCTGGACAGATTTCTTAAAAAAATGGAAAGAGACAAGGCAAGGTTTCCGGGATACGGTTCTGCATGGTTTTTTACGGGGCTTCTTATCTCCCTTTCCTTTTCAGATTCTGTTGCAGAGATATCCGCACTTGTATGGATACTTTCTATGGGTGACTCGTTCTCAACACTGATTGGGAGGAAGGGGAAAATCAAATGGCCACATAATAAGGGAAAAACAATTGAGGGAAGCTGTGCATTCTTTCTGGCATCTCTTCCCGCATACTTTTTTATAGGTCCGGTTGCATTTGCACTTGCATTTGTTTGTATGCTGGCAGAAACAGTCAATATAAACATAGATGACAATGCACTGGTTCCTTTTGTTGGTGCAATATTTCTGATGATTTTATAGGTGATAAATTGCCGAAAGTAGTATTTACACGGAATAATCCTGCAAGCAGGAATATAGCGGAGGAGCTTTTGAAGATTTCTCCGGGCATTGAGATTGAGGATTTTGGAGAAGGAAATGAAAGGGATGTTCTTGATGTGCCCACGAATTACAAAACTGACTGTATAATTGTACTGAGTTCGCATAAATCAGTCAAACCCCGCCCGATGCTTACAGTTCATCATCCGGGAAACTGGGGCAGCGCAGATTACGGGGGGGAAAGCAGAACTTTGAATTCTGCATACGGGAGTTTGATGAAGGAAATTTTTATAGGGATGAAGAAATATGCGGAAAAAGAGGGGCTTGAATGGGAGATAACAATTGAGGCTGACCATCACGGACCCACTGGAAAAGTCCCGATTATATTTGCTGAGATAGGAAGCAGCGAAAAGGAGTGGAAAAATAAAAAAGCTGCGAAGGTTGTTGCTCTTGCAGTCAGAGATGTGCTGGAAAAAAAGGTTGAATACCCCTGCTTTTTTGCTGTCGGCGGAGGGCATTATCAGGATAAAATATGCAGAATTCTTGAGGATACCGAATGGTGCGTCGGCCATATTCTTCCAAAATACCGAATAAAAGATTTGGATGAAGAGATGTTTAAACAGGCCGTTGAAAAAAACACTGAGAAGATTGAGAAGGTTATGGTGGATAAAGAATGCAACAGATGGCAGAAAGATAAAATCGGCCAGTTCTGCAAAAAGTACGGACTGGAAATTGAAGAATATTAATCTGTATAACGGACCTTTCTTCCATTAACAACATATTTTCCTTTTGAAAAATTACCTACTACTCTTCTGTATGCTTCATTTTCATAAGAAAGTATTTTGCCTGCAACTTCATCCGCTGAACTGCATTCTGAGATGTCTGCAGCTTTTTGGTATATAATCGGCCCGCCGTCTATATCATCAGTAACAAAGTGTATCGTCAGGCCTGAGACTTTGCATCCATATTCAAAAGCATCAGTTTGGGCATGTGTTGAGCCTTTAAATGCGGGGAGGAGGGAAGGGTGAATGTTTATTATCTTATATCTGTAGGAATCAAGAAGCTCTTTTGAATTTATTATTTTCATATACCCCGCAAGAACTACCAGGTCAATACCGTGGACATCAAGAATCTCCTTAATTTTCAAATCCATATTCTCCCTTGATTTGAACTGTTTTCTGCGGATAATCTCTACAGGGATTTTGTTTTTTTCCGCGCGGCTGATTGCCTGAGCCTCCGGATTGTCGGTGATTAAAACTCTGATTTCTCCTTTAATGTCCCCTTCATTTACGCCGTCTATTATTGACTGAAAATTTGAACCTCTGCCGCTTGCCAGGACAGCAATTGAAATTGCCATACTCATATTTATCCGTGCAAAATTTAATATTATATCTTGGTTAGGCCAAGTGCCCTGAGTGTGTCTTCTTCATCATGGATTTCTCCCAAAATTTCCTCTATGATGTCTTCCAGGGTGATTAAACCGGAGATTTTGCCTTTTTTATTTACAACCATTGCCATATGGATATGCTTTTTCTGCATTTCCTTCAAAAGAGAATCAATCTTGGCATTTTCAGGGGCATAAATAGTCTGTATCATAAGGTGATTAATGCGGAGTCTCCTCTGCCTTTCATGTATTGCCTTAAGCATTTCTTTTATATGGACGATGCCGGTAATGTTGCTTTTTCTTCCTTCATAAACAGGATATCTGGAATGGCCTTCCGTGTATACGAGCTTCAGGGCGCGTGAAACAGTGCTTTTTGCATTAAGCATAATCATTTTTTCTTTTGGAACCATTACATCCCTCACCCTCACATCTCCGAATTCAAGGATTGTTTCAATCAGTTCTTTTTCTCTCGGCTCAATTGCCTTGTCTTCCACACCTATTTCAGCTACGGAAACAATGTCGTCTTCAGTTACTTTTTTTACTGCTGATTTGGATTTCAAAATGTGTTTGGTAAGAAAATCTGGGATTATTTCGAATAGGAGGATAATTGGGCTGAAGAGCTTGGAAAGGAAAAGGATTACCGGGGCCGAGAAAAGTGAAACTTTTACCGGGTTGGCAGAGCTGTATGTTTTTGGGAATATTTCTCCAAAAACAAGGACAAGGAATGTCATCACACCCGTTGCTATTCCTATCCCAAGCGAGCCGAAATACTGGATTGCAACTGCGGTGGCCGTTGCCGAAGCGAATATATTTACAAAATTGTTCCCTATGAGTATTGTTGTAAGCATTCTTTTTGGCCTTCTCTTCAGTTCTCTCAGAGTTTTTATGCCTTTGACCCTTTGCTTGGAAAGTTTTCTCAGGTCAACTTTATCAACTGAAACCAGTGCAACTTCTGAGCCTGAAAAAAATGCTGAGAGGGTTATCAGAACAGCAAACAAAAGCAGTTCAAGAAGTATTTCCTGGATCATATTATTCTTTTCTCCGTAATTACCATGTCCATATGGATATCATGGGGTTCACAGGGAATTTCCCTGACTATCTGGAAGTCAAATGCGAGGCCCACTTTAAAACTTTCTTCATGGTTCTTTAAAAATCTGTCATAAAAACCTTTTCCGTGCCCCAGTCTGTGCCTGTTAAAATCATAGGCTATACCGGGAATAACAATCAAATCAAATTTGTCTTCTGTATATCTTCTTTTTTTAGGTTCAAAAACACCGAATTTTCCTCTGGCCAGGTTTGTCAGCCCGGTAAATTCGGCGAATTTCATTCTTTCTCCGGACATTACAGGAACGGCGGTCTTTTTTTCCTTAGGAATATTCTTGAGTATAAAAAATGTATCCACTTCGTAAAATTTGGAGATGTAAAGTGCAACTGTTTTTGCTGAGAGAAACTCATTCAGGGAAAACAGCTTTTTTTCAATGAGTCCGCTCTTTTTTTTGATGTCTTCAATAGACTGGGTGTGAAGCTTTTCTTTCATTATTTTTCTAAGTTCGGCTTTTTCCATCCGTGGATAATAAATAGGAATAATAATAAAAAACCAAATACAAAATAAATTATGGACTCCGCCCAGGTACTCAAAAAAATAAAAGAAATAGAAGATGAGATTCACAGAACGCAGAAGAACAAGGCTACTGAGTATCATATAGGAATTTTAAAGGCAAAAATTGCAAAATTAAAAAGGATGCTTTACGCACCTTCCGGACGTGGAGGCGGCGGGGGATTTGATATAAGGAAAAGCGGGGACGCAACAGCAGTTATGATAGGATTTCCCAGTGTGGGAAAATCAACGCTTCTGAACAAAATTACAAATGCGGAATCGCAGATAGGCGCCTATGAGTTTACAACGCTGAACTGCATACCCGGAATGATGAAATACAAAGATGCATATATACAAGTGCTTGACCTCCCGGGGATAATAAAAGGGGCAACCAGGGGGAAGGGAAGGGGAAGGGAGATCATTTCCGTGGCTATGAAGGCGGACATTATAATCATTCTTCTTGATTCAAAGCATCCGGAGCATTACCAGACAATAATGAAGGAGCTTTATGATTTCGGAGTAAGGCTGGATAAAATGCCTCCCGATGTGGTGGTTAAGCCCCTCATACAGGGAGGAGTTACTGTTACTGCAGCTTCTGCATACCTGAAGAACATAACCAAAAATGAAATAATCGCAGCTCTTAATGAATATGGGATTTATAATGCAAATGTGATGGTGAGGGAAAAAATAGGGATAGAAGAGTTCATAGATGTGCTTGAAGGAAACAGAAAATACATTCCCTCAGTCGTAGTTGTAAACAAAATTGATGAAAAACCCCCTGATTTTGAGGAAATGTATAAAGGAATAAATTACCTTGCGATATCCGCGGAAAATGAACTGGGCCTGGAGAGACTTAGGGAAAAGATATATGGAGGTCTTAAATTCATAAGGATATTTACAAAGAGGAGAGGGGAAAAAGTAGACCTTGAGGAAGCGCTTATAATGAGGGCGGGCAACACTGTGGAGGATGTGTGTGTTAAACTCCACAAGGATTTGAAAAAAAACTTCAAATATGCAATTGTGTGGGGAAAAAGCGTGAAGCACCCGGCACAGAGAGTCGGGCTTGCCCACAAAATTGCAGACGGGGATATTGTGCAGATTGTTACAAGGTGAAATAATGGTCACAAAAAAAGAGATTGAAGAAATAACGGACTGGTGCGAGAAAAAAAAGGAGGAAAAACAAAGAGTTTACGTTGTGGAAAGGAATCCATTCAGGGAAAAAATCAAGTGGACATGGCGGTTTCCTCTTGTAGAAATAGACCGGCCCAAGGAGGTTGCTGCAAAAAGCAGTCTTGTTTATGATTCCACCACAAAGCAGCTCTGGCAGTTTTTAAACGGAGAATGGAGAAGAGTTGAACCGAGTATTGAAATAAGAATTGACTAAAACAAATGCTTAAAAATATCCCGCGATTAATTTAAACGGCGGTAATATGGCACGGGGCGAAAAAACTACTCAAAAAAAGAAAAAAATTCAAAATGTTCCGAAACCAAAAGTCAGAAAACGGGCTGAAGCTGTTTTAAAGAAAAAGACGGGGCGGGTTTCCAAAAAAGCAGACAAAACAAACCACGGAATAAGGGAAGCTCTTAAATGGAAAAAAACAGTTAAAGGGGAAAAGGAATTCGTTATGTTTATGGGGAAAAAAGAAACTGAGATTCTTTCTGAAAAGGCAGTCGGGGATGCTATGACGCTGAAATCCCTGCTTGAGAACGGAAAGCCTAAAGAGCTTGATAGATGGGTGTAAAAATGGTTTCATTCTCTGAATTAGATTTGGATACAAAAAAGAAGATTATGGGCATCTGGAAGGAAATGAATGAAACTGAAAAAGTCCATTTTGTAAATCAGGTTGCTCTGGCGCTCAGCATATGGGGGAGCGAGACTACGGGGAAGAAAAAGATTGTTGACATACTCCATTATCTTCTTGACGACGGCTCAAAGAATCTTTCTGATTTCGGGATATATATCTCAAAAACACTTAAGATGGGAGAAAAGGAAAGAAGAGCGAATAAAATTATAGAAAGATACAGGCTGAAGCATAATCTTTCGGCGGAACCGCATAAACCGCTGTTTTAGACAGCAAAACAAAGAATGCCGATGTCCTGCCTGTTAGGGCTTATAACTGAGTTTCCTTTAATCTTTTGGGTTTTCAAACCCATATTTGATTTGGCATTTTTGTAAAGGGATTCAACTATTGATTTTACATTTTTGGTGTCGGAACCGGAGAGCAGTTTTTCAATATGTAAAGAACCCGAAGCATCTGAGATTTTTCCCCCTTTTAGATTCATCGGAAGATTAGACCAAAATCCGTCCGTTGCCACAATAAGCAGGTCGCACCCTGGTTTTATGTTGCCTATGTTAGGGCTTTTAAGAGTTATATCTGAATGGAGAACCTTGCTTCCCTTTTTTCCAAAAACCTTCTGTGAAAATGCACCCGCATAAATCTCCGGAGATTTCAGCTGCCTGTAGAATTCCTTGAAGTCAACAACTGCGCCCCTTTCTACAAGGCCGCCCATCCCGTCATCCATCGTTATTTTTTTTACTTTTGAACCTTCACCGTTAAGCGAAACACCGTAAATTCTGCAGTCCCCCAGACTCAGATAATATAGTTCACCGTTTTGGACAAGGCCGGCAGCAACACTTACTCCATCCCCCATCGCTAGATGCTTGGAAAGGTATCTGTCGGCAGCGGATATGAAAATATTGAATGCTTTGAACACTTCTTCTTTTGAGCGGAAAGGCATTGACTTTAGGAATATATTTTTGAACAGTGTGAGTGCGACAGAAGAGGAAATATCATCCGTATTGGAATTCGTGCTTATGCCGTCAAAAACAGCGAATACGACTGCCTTTTCTCCGCCCACATAAAACTCCTTGAAGAAAACTGAATCTCCCGAATTATGCCCCTTTCTTTTTCTTGGCTTGCGGTCAACAAGCGCAGCCGCAGATGAAAATTCAAGGTAATCCAGGGTTTTGTACGGGATATTTGTGAGCTCTATTATTTCTGAATCTGAAATTGTGCTCAGGTCGCATGTTTCCAGGCGGCTGATTAATTTTTCTGCTTTTTTCTTGTAATTTTTTCTTACTATCTGGGACTGCCTGCTTTCCCAAGGATAACCTTTTTTTCTAAGAGGGATTATGCCATTGAACATTTTTATTTTGGCGGTAAGCGGGTCCACATCGTAAACCATTGTGAATCTTTCAATGTCTTTTTCTGTGAGTTTTGTTCTCTCTCCAAATTCTTTTCCCAGCGAGAATGTTACGAGCCCCCTGTATTCTGCATCTGAAAGGATTTCTGTGTGGATTCTCATTTCGGGTTTCAATAAAAACTGGGAGTCTTCCAAAAATTTTTCAACTGAGGGTAGGGCTTCAGAAGTAATACTAGCTCTACTGATTGCCTTTTGGGAAGACTGTCGCATGTGATTAATAAAGAAATAAATATTATAAATGTATCTGCAAAAATCTAACTGATGAGAAGATATTTTACTTTGCTTGTTGTTATTGCGCTTCTTTTAAGCGGATGTGTTGACCACAGATACAATTTAAGTGTTGACAGGACGGGAGATGCCGAGCTTAGGATGACTCTTGATGTTACGCAGCTCACAAACCAGCTTTACAAAGAAAGCGGAATGAGCAGAAGCAAATTCAGGGAGAATGTTACTGCCCAGCTTAATGAACGGTGCTCCAAAATTGAAGATGAATACCCCGGTACAAAGTGCATGGTTTCCCTTCAAAAGATGACGGTAATCCAGAGTTTTGAAGACGGGTTTTTGTTTGAAAAGAAGGAAGGGGTGCCGTATATTACCTATACCCTTGAAGTGGACAGGCTTCCTCTTTACCTTGTTTCCGGAGATACGATGCTGAAGGAGGAATATATCCATCTTGAAGGTATGAGCAAGGAAAACTATGACTATTTGAAAACTGTTGAAAGCGGAAACGGGAAAACAGTTCTTGTAATTGAGATGCCTTCGGATATTATTTACGCAAAGGCAGGGAGTATTAATGCCGAAGTTGACGGGAAAAAAGCTGAATTTAATCTTGCCCAGATTGCGGAAGAACCTGGCGGAATAATGGTGGTCTCCAAAGAGTTAAATATGTTTTGGGTCTATGTTTTCGTCGGAATAATCGCTGTTATAATCATAGCGCTTATTATGAAAATCTTCAGAAAAGAAAAAGTTCAGGAGTGAGATGATAACTTATGGCTGGAATAGTCGGATATGGTGCTTACGTTCCTTACTACAGAATTAAAACAAGGGAAATTGCCGAGGTTTGGGGAGAGGAACCTAAGAGGGTGGAGAAAGGCCTTGGCATAATGGAAAAGGCGGTTGCGGGACCTGATGAGGACTCGGCGACTCTTGCTGTACAGGCTTCAAAACAGGCGATATGGAGAAGCGGAATTGATTCACAAAAAATTGGTGCAGTTTATGTGGGAAGCGAAAGCCATCCTTATGCTGTTAAGCCTACTGCAACTATCGTTGCAGAAGCAATTGAGGCTACGCCTAATTTGACCGCTGCTGATTTGGAATTTGCATGCAAGGCGGGAACTGCAGGCATACAGATGTGTATGGGTCTTGTGGATTCAGGAATGATTAAATACGGACTTTCTGTGGGTTCTGACACTGCACAGGGAAGACCCGGAGATGCGCTTGAATATTCTGCGGGTTCTGGTGCCGGTGCTCACTTAATTGGGCCGGATAAAGAATCTGTTGCTGTGATTAATGACACCTGTTCATTTACTACGGATACACCGGATTTCTGGAGAAGGAGCAAGGCTGATTATCCTTCACATGGAGGAAGATTTACGGGAAAGCCGGCTTATTTCAAGCATATCCGGGGCGCAACTGAACTGATGCTTAAGAAAACAGGTGAAAAATTTGAAGATTTTGATTATGTTATATTCCACCAGCCGAATGCAAAGTTTCCCCTTGCGATGGCAAAGCAGTTTGGGATTCCCCCTGAAAAATTAAAGGATGGACTTCTGACCCCCGTGATTGGGAATACTTACTCGGGTGCGGTGATGATTGGGCTTTGTTCTGTTTTGGACGTTGCAAAACCTGGAGAGAGGATTCTTGCAACTTCATTTGGTTCTGGGGCGGGGAGCGATTCATTTATCCTTACTGTAACTGATTTAATTGAAGAGAGAAGGAACAAGGCAAAATTAGTGAAGGAATTTGTTGATGAAAAGAAATACATCAGCTATGCAACCTATGCAAAATACAGGGGAAAATTAAAAAGTTAAAGTCCTGCTGCAACAGCTTTTGATTTTTTTATTATGTTTTCAACTAATTTTTTTGTTTTGGCATCTTTTTCTTTTAAGGACTCCAGACTTGACAAGTATTGATAACCTGTTTTGATAACCTCTTCAAGGTCTGTCTTTTGACCCTTATATTTTTTTGAATTCATTTGTTTAGTCACATCCTT
>JAFGQX010000060.1 GCA_016935455.1 Microcaldota archaeon | reverse complement strand
TAATAAAAACAAAAATTCAGTTGAACTGGAATTAACCGGTGCCGATGAAGGTGTCGGAGAAATTCTTTCCTACCGCATAAATGAAGAACCAGGTATAAAATTTGCAGCTTACCGCAAGCCCCATCCTTTTTCAAAATCGCTGGAATTAAAGGTGGAAACAAAAGATAAGGATGCAATGGCAGTTGTCAAAAAAACTGCCGAAAAAATCGGAAAAGAGGCAGAAGAGATAAGAACTGCCCTTAAAAAATAAAAACAAACAGGGGGGTTCTGTTGGATATAAAAGAGGAGGCGGAAAAGCAGTTTCGTATTCACTGGAAAACAGGGCTTTTCTTTCTTTCGTTCATACTCTTTCTTGCAACAAAGAATATCATCTTTGCAGTGGCAACACTTATTCTTATGCTGTGGCTTGTTTTTGCGGAGGTTGAAGAAGGGGTAAGAAAAAGAGGCATTGGCCATGAAATTGTGGACACGGCAGTATCGGTAATAGTGGTAATTGTTTTTTGGTACGGGCTTATTTTCATACTAAACACACCTACCCCCGTTTCTGCAGTTGTTTCCTGCAGTATGCTTCCAAATATGGACAGGGGGGACCTTGTAATTGTGCAGGGTGTTGGGCCTTCAGGCTACGAAATTGAGGTAAGTTCCGAAGAATTAAATTCAATAATGAGTCCGAAAACAACAGTTTCAAGAGGGAGCGATTCTTTTACAGTTTACGGCTCAGTTTATTCATTTTGTGCATATACCAAAAACAGCATATGCAGTGATTTTATTCTGCACCCTGAAGAATTCAAGGAAATGAGGGGGCCCCTCACATTTCATTATTCCAAATGCACGCTGAATATGAAAGAAGACGGAAAAAAATATTACGAGCCGTGCATAACTGAAATTGAACATAACGGCATAAGTTATCCCGTTAATCTCTCCCACGATGTGATAGTTTATACTCCTGAAGGGGGGACCTACTTTTCCCTTACGGGGGACATTGTCCACAGGGTATTTTTAAAAATTAAAAGCGGGGATGAAATTTATTATCTTACAAAAGGGGACAATAATCAGGTTATGGACATACAGATATATGACTATTATTATAATCTCGGAAATCTTCCGGTTTCAGATGAAAACTACAAGGGGAAGGTCCTTCTTAAACTCCCGTACGTGGGATACCTCAAACTTTTCATCTCAGGAATGTTTAATGCTCCGGCGCAGTGCGGAACCGTGCTCAGCTATCCTTACCTTACATAACCTTCCGTGAATTCGGTTTTTCCGACTGAAAGGATCTCTGCAAGCTCTTTTCTCATTTTTGTTTTTTCTTCTCTGGAAATTTCAAGCCGGTTTATCTTCTCCTCCCAGTTTAAAAGGGAATTGATAATCCTGCTGAACAGTCTTTCCGATTCAATTACTTTTGCATAACTAATCAGCGCCCTGAATGAATAAACTGAATTTGTTTTTCCCATCGCATCTATTATCGCATTTCTTATAACCCGCGAGCTTTCGTTTTCATGGCATGAGAAAAATGAAAATAAGTGCGTCAGTGCTTTCGCAGAAGACTGGTCGTTTAATTCCCCGAGAAGTCCGATTATTTCAAGCACGCCCTCAAGCGACGAGTTGAAATTAAACATCGTCCTGTAAACCCCGAATCTCACTTTTGCAGCGTCAGCTTCAGGCATTCTTGCCTTGTGAAAATCAAAGTTGGGCGGATGTTTGTAAGGAAAATACTGGAGTATTCCTTCATGGCAGAGGTAGAGGAGGCTCTGCTTTACATATTCATCCCCCTCACGGTACATCCCCACAAGATGTTTTTTTGCATTCTCTTTTTCTTCAAAATCTTTAAGCGCAACCGGATAAAATCTGAATTTGTAGAATGTGTCGGTGATATCCTTTATAACCATCTGGCTTCTGCTTTCCGGACTCTCCTTCTTTTTTTCTTTTTTTGATTTTCTCCCGGCAGTTTTTTTAACTTTTTTCACTTCGGCTTTCTTCTTCATTTTTGATTTTTTAGCGCTCATTGTTATCCACTAATTCAAGAGTTAATTAAAATATTTATGTATTTCCGTTTTCATCACTTTTTTTAATCTCTCCAGTCATATCCCCACTATGGCCGTTTATTTTGCGACAGGAAATAAAAACAAATTTATTGAAATGAAATCTTATCTTAAAGATATTGATGTCCGGCATTATGAATTCAGGCACAAAGAAATAAGGTCTGACTCCATTGAGGAAATTGCCCGCGAAGCGGTGGATGCAGCATATTCTGAGGTTAAAAAACCTGTTTTTGTGGAGGACACGGGGCTTTTTATCGAATCCCTCAATGGATTTCCGGGCACATATTCCGGATGGGTTTATGAAAAGATAGGTGCAGAAGGGCTGGTCCGTCTTATGCGCGGAGAAAAAAACAGGTCTGCGGTTTTTAAAACCTGCATAGCATACCGCAGTGGAAAAAAAGTTTTGACTTTCTCGGGAGAATGCAGGGGTTCAATCTCAGAAAAAATTTTGGGAAAGGCTGGTTTCGGCTATGACCCGGTTTTTATTCCCGAAGGACACGTTCAGTCATTCGCGCAAAGCATAAACTTAAAAAACAAACTATCCCATAGATATAAAACTTCAGAGAAATTTAGAAGATATTTATTGAAATCTGAGGCGATATAATGGCAAAATTACACTCAAAGAAGAGAGGAAAATCCAAGTCAAGAAAACCTCTGGATGCTGTTAAACCCGAGGGAGTAAATGACGAAGAAATCAAAGAGCTGATAATTAATCTGGCCAAGCAGGGAACGTCACCCAGCGTGATCGGAACCATTCTCAGAGATGAGCACGGTATAGGGGATGTAAGGCTGGTTCTTGGCGGAAAAAGGCTCAGTACGTTTCTTAAGGAACAGAAAGTTGCAGGAGAATATCCGGAAGACCTGCTTAGCCTTATCAAAAAGGCAGTTAAAATGAGAGAGCATCTCAAGTCAAAAGGTTCTGACAAGCACAACAAAGTAAAACTTTCAAATGTGGAATCAAAAATACACAGGCTTGTTAAATATTATAAGAAAGAGAAAGTTCTCCCTTCAGGCTGGAAATATGACCCCGAAAGTGCGGCTTTACTTGTTAGGTGATGACTAATGCCTCCAAAGAAAAAGAAAAAAGTAGTTGACAAATGGAAACTTAAAAAATGGTATGAAATTGTGGCCCCGAAGCTGTTTGAAGGCCGTCCTATAGGAGAAACTGTCGCTGCAGACGATTCCCTTTTGATGAACCGCATTATTGAGGTAAGCCTCAGGGATCTGGGAACTTCAACTTCTCCGGAAGCAGCATACACAAAAGTTCTTTTCAGAATCAGCGATGTGAAGGGAAACCATGCGTATACAAATTATATCGGCCACCACATAGTTCCCGGTTATCTTAAAATGCTTGCAAGAAGAAACCGCTCAGTAATTGATGTGGTTATGGATGTCAAGAGCAAAGACGGAAAAGAAATAAGACTCAAACTTGTTGCAGTCACCGGAAGCAAAGTTTCAGAAAATACAAAAAGAAACATCCGGGAGGCAGTAAGGGAAACAGTAAAGGCATACACTGATGAAACCAGTCTTGAAAATATAATTATCGAAGGCCTTCAGGGGAAGATAAGCGGCAAGGTTTTCAACAGGCTGAAAGAGATAACTTATATGAAAAAGGTTGAGCTTAAGAAGAGCAGGCTCAAAGAAGAATTTGCGTGATTTTTATGATGGGAATGGACCCCCGCAAAATGGAGCAGATGATGAAACAGCTGGGTGTCAAAACAAGAAATATAAATGCCAAGAAGGTTGTTATAGAGGAAGATGGGCAGAAGCTTGTCGTTGAAAATCCGTCTGTTGTTGAAATAGAGATGAAAGGACAGAAGAGCTTTCAGATAAGCGGAGACGTTAAAGTTGAATCCTCCATTCCTGAAGATGATGTCCGGATGGTTATGGAACAGGCAGGGGTTTCCGAGGATGATGCAAAAAAAGCCCTCGAAGAATCCAAAGGAGACATTGCAGAAGCGATATTGAAGCTCAAAGAGCCTTCCAAATGATTTTAAATTTTCCTTGAGAACTGTTTTTATGAATAATCTCAAAAACGAGATTTATGCAATACTAATTCTGCTTCTGGTTATTGTTATGCTTCTCTCTGCAATTCATTTTTACAATGAAAATAATGAGAGGGAAGATGCAAAGACATTTATAATTGAAGACCTCCAGACAAAACACCCGTATGCAGACGTGATAGACATAATTTCAATGGACAAAAAAACAAATGGATATGGGGAAATTTATTACGAAACAACCGCAAGAATTACTGAAGACCTCAATACCCCCTGCCCGGTGAGGATACATTACTATTATAATTATCCAGAACAGAATTTTGTAACCCAGCCTCCGGCATACATAACCAAAAACTGCTTAGTATGCGAAAATGTCGGGCCATGTATAATTGCTTTTGAAGAGGAAGCGATTATAGCATCCCATACCTTCCCAGGAACCTCGGACATAACCCTTTTTATAACCCAGCACAAGGATGCATACCCGCTGGTATCAAAGCATGAAGAATTCTGGATTGTGGACTGGATTTCTCCGGATGCAGACTACAGCTATCAGGTCAGAATCTCTTCCGATGGAAAAACAATAACAAAAGAAAAGATAAATGCCTAGCCTACAACAACCCTGTTTTCTTTTAGTTGTATCTCAACGTCAATAAATTTCTGTATTATCTCCGCATTAGTTCTGAGATGATTGGTTATTTTTGGAGTTGTATATTCTCCTTTTCCCAAAAGAGCAAAATAGATTAATATCTGGTCGGCAAGCCTTTCATCAACATCGCAGTCCATTCTTGTTTTCAAAAGTTCAATACAGTCTTCAGCGACATTTTCAGCTCTTTTTCCTTTTTTCCCTAGAACATATGCCCCCCTGAATCCGCCCCATGCAGTTACAGCATTCCCTTCTGAAAATGTTTTTTCCTCAATTATGCGGACATCCTCTATTCCTTCCTGCACAAATATTTTTTTCTCCCTCACACCTATGTGGGTTGGGAGACTGCCCAGTCTTATCAGCGCGCGGATGCTGTCCGTTTTTTGGAAAAATGGTTTTTTAAGTCCTGAAGGAACGACTGTGAATTCAATTTCTCCACCGCCCTTGGGATAAAATCCGCTTTTTATCAGCCTGGATATTATATTTATTCCAAACTGGC
>JAFGQX010000059.1 GCA_016935455.1 Microcaldota archaeon | reverse complement strand
GCAAAGTTGGCTGCGCTACGGGCCCGTGTTCTTAAGATATACCCGCAACTCTATTTAAACCTATTTTAAGTATATCTTTAAAAACCCCTTTATACACGAAATATAACATGAAAGTGAAGCTTACAGGGTTTAGAAAAAAACCCCCTCAAATTAAAAGAAGGATTCCGTCTACTTTGGAAATTGGCAGTGATGAGAACTTCATTCCAAAACCCAAAAAACCAGTATTTTACAAGAGGGCAGTGAACTGGCTTACAAAGGGAAAAACAGGAAAGATATTCAGAAAAAACGAAGACGGCGAGGTTAAGTGGGGGCTGTCAGCGGTAAAGATTGGGTTATGTGCTACAGTAATTTCAATGGCTGCGTATTATACCCTTAGATTTGTTTCATTAAGAGCACTAACAGAACCGGTTCGTGAGGCAGTAGACTATTCAAAGGACTTTTTAGAAGTTTTGAAAGATTATGCATATGATTTTTTTGCCCGGACGGGCCCCCTTCTTTCAGGAATTATAACTTCCAGTTATTTTTTGGTTGTGGGTGCAGTAAAATCAATTGTTTATAATAACCGGCTCAATGAGGAGCAAGGCGAGAAAAAGCCTAAAGGTATTCTTCAGAGATTCATAACAAAAAAAATAGGCAGGGCAGCTATTTACGGGGGTTTGGTTTCATTGGGTATAATCAGCTTTGCAAAACTCAGTGTCAGCCCTTTTTCTTGGATAGGTTTTTTTATTGCATCTGCAGGAGTTTACTGGGTATCCAAACTTATCTCGTGGCTCAGAAATAAAAAAGATATTCCTGCCCAGGAGGCCATTTCTGCTGAACAGAAAATTCCAATATTGGAAGACCGGATTTCCTGCCTGAAAACTGAACTGAAAACGTCAAAAATTTTAAAAGACGGAAGAGAAGATGAAATACAAGGACAGCTTGAGCTGACGGAACAAAGTCTGAAAAGTGCATTTAAAGAAGCTGCAAAACAAAGGATGCATTCTGCGAGGCAGGCATTACTTTCAGGCCGGCCAATTTCTTCTGCTTTAGAAGATTTTGATATGGCGGTTTTATACATTAAAGAACTTGGGGATACGGAATACCTTCTGGCGACAAAAAAAGAAGCAGTTAATGCATTATATGAGAGAGCAGGGGAAATACGGGACACCACATTAAAACAAAAAATTTCTGAAGAAATTGAAAAAAGACTGAATGACCTTGAAAACTAAACTCGCTTTACATTTTTTCCTTTTTCAGAAGGAATTATCTTTATCTTTCCTTTAAATCTCCCTTCAAATTCTTCTTCCAGTTCCTCGCCCCCATAAATTCTGTCAAGCATAACTGCGAGCGCAGCAACTTCAGAGTGGGGCTGTCCGGTTATGGATACATTCCATTTGGATTCCTCATAAAATTCCTTTGGAACCTGGCTTCCACCAACCACTACAACGAGTTTTTTTTGTTTTCTAATTTCTTTAATTTTCTTTTCAGCAGGAACGCCGTACATTGTAAGATGAACCGCTTCAAAACCTTCATTTTTCAATTTCTTGAGTGTTTTAATCCCGTTTTTTGAATATTCAATGCTGAATTCTCCGCCCCACTCTTTTTTAATTCTCTCAACACTCTCTTCAAGAGAAGAATCGTGCTGTCCGGCATAAACAACCTTTTCTGCTCCGAATGCTCTTGCAACAAGGCAGACATGAGTACTGATTCTTTCGTCCCGGGGGATTCTATGCCCTAGCCTGAGAACAATTATCATAACCTGAATTCATCCCCTATTTTTGGAACTGCAACCTCGTATTTCTTTTCAAGAATTTCCTTTAGGTCTCCGCTTTCTCCGTGGACAAGAAATATTCTTTTTAGTTTTTTGACTGAATATATAAAATTAATAAGTTCGTTGAAATCCGCATGCCCTGAAATTTTTACCCTGTCCACCTTCATATTCACTTTGACTCTTTTTTCCTTCATTTGTATTTCTTTTTCTCCTTTGAGTATCCTCTCCCCCGGCGTCCCTTCTGCCTGATAACCCACAAATATTATTTTGTTTTTCGGGTCTCCTGCAAGTTTTTCAAAGTAATTCACTGAGGGCCCTCCACTGAGCATCCCCGAAGTTGATATAATTACGCACGGCTCCTTGAGCACATCGCTCCTGTCCTTTGTTTTTGGTTTAAGAAAATTTTCGCTTTTAAAAGGGTCATAATCGCTCATAAGTATTTTCCTTTTAATGTCATCATTTGCGTATATTGCATTATGCCTGTAAACTCTCATAACCTTGTTTATCATGCCGTCTACGTAAATTGGAACTTTCTCCAGAGCGCCGGACTGGATAAAATCATCAAGAATGAGTATAATCTCCTGTGCCCTTCCAACTGCAAATGAGGGTATGAGAACAAATCCTCCTTCCCTCACAGTTTCCTTTATGCTTCCGACCAGTTTCTGCGCAGACACCTTGAGGCTGGGAAGCAGGTCCGTTCTTTTTCCGTACGTGTTTTCCACAATAAGCGTTTCTGCAGTGAGGCCAGTTGTGCATGGGTCAAGTATTCTCGTCTTCCTTGTGGATATGTCTCCAGTATAAATTATTCCCCCCTTTTTCTTTATCTCAATCATTGCACTTCCGATTATGTGCCCCGAATTGTGAAGTACATAATTTCCGAGAATGCCCCTGTTCTCTTCTCCGAATTCAACTATGTTGGTTCTTTTCTGAAGATTAATTATATCCTTTTCCGTAAAATTTCTTTCCTTCTGTATCCTGCGATAATCCGAAAGAAGTATCCCCATCAGGTCCCTCGTGGGCTTTGTGCTGATTACTCTCGGTGAAAACCCTTTATGGTAGATGTGCGGGAGATACCCGGAATGGTCAAGATGCGCGTGGGTTATAAGGACTTCTTTTGTTTTTTCCATTGAACCGCGGTCCACGGCGGGATATTCCACCTTTTCCCCAAGCTTGATTCCGCAGTCCATCATTATTCCCTTTTTATTCTCTTCAAGATAAATGCAGCTTCTTCCGACTTCCCCTGCACCTCCAAAAAATTTTATGTTCATATGCCGAGCGCCTCCCTTGCTTCCCTGCTCATTTTTTCAGGAGTCCACGGAGGGTCCCAAACAACTTCCACAAGCACGTCGTCAATTTCTTCAACTTCAAGTGCTTTGCTTTCAACCTGCCCGGCCAGAAATCTTACCATCGGACAGCCGGGGCTGGTAAAACTCATAATTATATGCGCTTTTTTTCCCTGAATTTCTACATCATATATAAGGCCCAAATCAACAACATTTATATTAAGCTCAGGGTCAAGCACTTCCCTTAATTTATCAATAATTTTTTGTTTTATTTTTTCCATCTTAAAACCTTCTAATAATTTTTACACATACTTATTAAAATTGTTTACCGTATTAATTTTCCGGTGGTATTATGAAGGAAATAACTGTTGTTGCACCGAACAAAGTGGGTTCTCTTGCCAAGATTGCCGAATCTCTTGGAGGGGTCGGAGTGAATATCGAAGCTGTTTCTGCATATGAGAAAAACAACAAGGCAGTTTTCAGGTTTATTACCAATGATGCAAGCACTGCTCTGAAACAGATTTCAAAAATGCCCGAGTTCACCGCCACCGAAGAAGATGTTATTTTGATCAAACTTACAAACAGGCCCGGAGAGCTTGGAAAACTTACAAGAAAACTTGCAAACCGGCTCGTAAATCTTGAATCTGTTTATATTGTGAGCAGAGAAAAAGACTACACGGAAGTTGCAGTCAAACCTTCAAAGGAAGACTTTGAAAAAGTAAAAGAAATAATCAAAAAATAATTATTTCTCTTCTTCATTTTCTTTTATTCCTGTGCCTTTAAGTGTTATCTCTACTTTTAAATCCCCTTCATTATCTTCAAGGGTTATGGGTATATCTTCTTCAACCCCAAGCTGATATTCTGCAATTATTTCCCCTTCCTTCACAATCTGGACTTCGGCAACAGTTCCTTTTCCTTCTCCGGCTACGGTATCAACCCTGAGCAGGTACCCAAGCCCGATATCCGCGTATCCGCCTTCCTGAATTTCCATCTCTTCCCCGTTTATCATTACAATGCCGTATCTTTGGGTACATCCTTCCTTCCGGATATCTCCTGTTGCATCAATTAAATCAATTCTTTCTCCGCCTGCAAAAAAGCTTTCGCCTACTGCAATGGTTGTTTCAAGGTATGCATCCGGCTGTCCGGTTCTGCATAACACGACGCTTAACTTTGCTTCCAAATATGTCTGCTTGTCATTCTCATCAAGTCTGACCATAACATTTTCAGCTATAACAACGGCTCCGTGCACTCCTGTTTCCGAGTTTGAATTAGAGGGATTATCTATAACCAGCATCTCTCCTTCTTTCATTGGAACTAATTTTCCGAAAATTCCAATAACTAAATCTGAGGTGTAATTTACTGAATCCAGATACTTGGTAAATTTTTCCAGATTAATTTCTGTTTTTCCGTACATCTCCGCAGTAGTTTCGGCACCAAGCATTTCCATATCTCCGTTTTTATCTATTTTCCATGCCAAAACCGCGTTTGTTTTTTTGTTGACTATGAAATACACTTCAGTTTTTTTTCCTTCCAGCTCTATTTTTCCCCTGAATGCAATATTTTCAGATTCTTCAGTAGCTGTTAGTTTACCTATTGGAGTCTCAAACTTTTCATTTTCTCCTTCTTCTTTTGAATCCTTTACAATTACAGTTGTTTCCCCCACATTAAATGACAATTTTTTTACTGATTTGTGGGTGCACGCATCCCCCTCTTCTTTTTTAGGTTCTTCCTGTTTTTGAGGCTTTTTTTTAATCAGAGAGACAGTATCCGGGCCGCTGCATCCGAGAATAGTTCCGGCAGCAAAAACCCCCGCCAGGAACAAATACATTCCGGCAGTTCTTTTCTGGGTTTTAGAATTTCGTTTCCTAATCGCTCTCATTTTGTTCACCCTGATTAATCTGGCTTTTTTTAACACCAATGAGGCTAATCTCCACCTTTGACGGGGTCTCCCCCATCTCCAGTTCAACACTTTCCCCGTTCCCGCTTATACTGATTATTTGAATTCTGTTCGTCCCCTTGTACACTCCCAATACCGCCATTCCCGGAACATCGCTGCCAAGTACTTTTTCTATTTTGATATGGTATCCAAGCGAAAGAGGTATGACGCCACCCTCATTTAAATTCCTGGTCATTTTAATTCCGTTATTTACTATTTCCAGACTTGCCGTGTGAACTATACACTGCGGATTCCGGTCTTCCGGAGACAATACTTCAAGAGTAAGAACAACTTCTCCGCTTTGGTCCAGTATGCTTTCGCCGACTTTGAGTTTTTTGTCATATCCTTCTATCCTGGTTTCTTTTGAACCGTCTTCCTTAATTATTTCGCTTAGAATCGTTACGTTTATTTCAGCTATCGGATAACCTTCACTTCCGTCGTCATTTATGGTTTTTACCACTTTTTCAAGTCTAACTATCGCATGTTTGCCGGCACCAAGGTCAACACCAGTCTTTTCTTCCTCCTCCAGAACAATCTTCTTTCCGAGCATGTTTATTCCGACAGCGCTTCCATAATTTGTAGAATCAAGATATTCCTGAAAGTTTCCAAGGTTAACACCTACTTTATCAAGTATTTCCTGGGCTTCATCACTGCTCAGCTCTTCCTTTCCATTGTTCCTCCATCCGCTCAAAACACCGTTAATTAGACATATTTGTACATTTGTTTCTTTCTCATCTATAGTAAGGGTTCCTTCAAAAACAATTTCGTTCTCGTCATTCGCAACGGTAAGTGTTCCCATTTGTGTATGTATCTCCCCGCCGTTTAGAATCTCTATTTTGTTTCCGTTAACAGAGAAAGAAAGGTATTTTACTTCCTCATTTGTACAGTCCACTGCTTTTTTTGCCGGAGGGTTGGCTTCCTTTTCAGCTTTTGGTCCTTCAACACAGGATGAAAGCATTATTGAGCTTACCAGCAGTATTCCGCCATTTTTTATTATTCTTAGTGTGTGGTCTTGTTTTCCTTTGGTTTTATTTGGTCTTTTAGTAATTCTTCTACCTGTTTCCCCTATCATATATTTCACCTTTTAACATTAGTTGTAAACTTTAGAATGACAAACATTTTTAAGCATATAATAAAACTGGATGCTGCTTACCATTAATAATCTTTCGGAGTTTTCAGAATGAGAGGTTTAAATAGGTAAAAACAAAGGGAAGAAAAAGAAAAGGAAATATTACTGTTCTGCGGATTCTGAACCTGTAGTCCAGAGAGCCAGATAACCCTTCTGGGTTCTTGCTCCATCATGCCCAAGTTCAAGCTCTATTCTTGTTTCTTTTGTACCATCCAGAACAACAGTTTTAATTACTTCTCCGTCTTTAAGGAGCTCAATCTCTGCCATTCCGGGGTCTCCGAGAACAACAAGGTTAACCTTAACACTGTAACCATAGCCAAGGTCATAAGTGTCTCCTTTCTTTACTGAGAATGTATCAACAGGCGCATTGTCAACTGAGTTGCTTAGCCCAAGCACAGCATATTTGTTTACACATTCATCATTTGTGCTTGATTCATTGACATAAGTTGCATCAAGAGCGGTATTTCCGTCCATATCCTCAATTGCATCTCTTCCGTCCAAGTAATATTTTTCGACTTCCAGAACACCGTCGCTGTCATCAACCCTCAGGCTTACAAGTGCAACAGGAGCCATTTCATCCCCGTCTGCATTCAGAGGAGTAAGAATTTTGTGGACTGTTAGCCATGCTTTTCCGTCTTCAAGTTCAGCGAATACTTCTTCACCTTCCGCTGCAATTACAGGTTCACCATAAATATAACCGCCGAACATCCCTGAATAATTTGTAGAATCTACATATTGTGCGATTCCAGAAGTGTCCAGGTCCATCTGTTCAAGGAGAACTTCAACCTGTCCCTTTTCAAACACAATATCGCCTTCAGTTGTGTGTTCCCATGCAGTCACACTGCCGTCGGTATCAATTTTAAGATATACTTCCTGTGTTTCACCCGTATAGCCTACACTGCCGTTTAAAACAAAGGAACCGTCATCCTGATATTCAACTGTGAAATCACCTGCAGGTGTTTCAAGTGTTCCGCCGTCTTCCACGAACTGATGATTTTTTCCGTTTATCTTGAAAAGAGTATAAACAACCTCTTCTCTTCCGCAGTGAAGTTCAGAAACCTGAGTTTCAGTTTCCCCTGCTTCGCTTACGGCATCAGCCTGTTTTACAGAATCTCCCTGAACAGTATCATTCAGTGCTCTTGGAGCTACAACCTCTGAACTGCACCCCCAAATAAGGCCTGCAGTTAATACTGTGGCAGCTGCACCAAGTATTTTTGAATTTTTTCCCTTATCAGTTTTATCATTTCTTTTCCTTATTTCTCTTCCTTTCATTTTTTCTCCCATTTATTTTCACCTTTTAACATTAGTTGTAAATTTAAAGAGCACAAACATTTTTAAACATTTCTAAAAACTCAAAGGTTCAAAATCTGCCTAATTATATAAATCTTGTATCTTTTGTTATATTATGAAATGTTCGCGGTGCGGAATGGAAGCTAATTCATATGGTAACGACGGCCTTCCTTACTGCGATTCCTGCTTATTTTACGGAATGAACAAGCAGTGCCAGAGATGCGGGATGTATCTCCCCTCAACCGAACTTCAAATGTACCGCGGACAGTGGTACTGCCAGTATTGCGTTATGGATTTAAGGGACGAGCACAGGGAAAAATATGAGCCCGGCGAACTTAAAAGGGAAGAGCCTTCAGCCCGCAAAACATACAAGGTTATAGAAGAACACTGCGAGAGATGCGGAAGGCCGATTAGATCTGTTGTTTATTATTTTAAAGGAAAGAAATTGTGTGAGGTCTGCCTTGAAAGGGAAAAAGATGAACACGGCGGTCCAACCATTCCTCCAGTTGCCAAATTCAGAATCGGACGCCAGGAAAGGCCCATTCTTGCACCAATTTTGGTTCCACTAGGAAAGGCGGGAGGAGGAATCCTTTCATTTATTCTGGCACTTTTCGGCTTAAAAAAGAAAAAACCGGAAAAAGAAGCAGAAGTGGTGGAAGTTTATAAAAAAAAATCAAAAACTGGAAAAAAGGGTTTTACAAAATATAAAAAAGACTGAAGCGGGGTTAATATTTTAAATACAACTGGCTATGAATTAGATGGTATTATGCTCAGCTATTCTACTCTGAGAGAAATTCAAAAAAAAGAGCTTGAGTCTGGAGCCCTTGTTGAACTGGACGAGGATTTTTATTCGCAGGTTTCTGAACTTCTCCAGAATAAAAAAGAAGAGGCGCTTGCAAGTTCGTCTATGCTTTCACTCAGGGAATATGAGAATATAAAGAAGATTGTCCTTTCTATACAGGGCAGGAGAGAGGAAAAAATACTCCTTATGGCTTTAAGGAGCGAAAAATCGCATCTCGGCCTCACTCTCGAGGAGCAGGAAATGCTTTTAAGCATTAGGAATCTTCTTTCAGACTACAGAAACAAGGTTGATGCCATCTGGGTTTCCCCGGAAAATGAAAAAGAAAAAAAGATGAAAAAAGTAAAAATGACACGGGATGTAGATGAGTATAAAGGAAATGATGATAATCTCTTCGGTCCTTTCAGCAAAGACGAAGAGTATATGCTTCCAAAAGAAGAAGCAGACTGGCTGGTGAAAGCCAAAATGGCCGAAGCGGTCATATGAGGTGTTATGATGAAATATCCAAAAGAACTGACAGCATATTGTCCGAAGTGCCGGAAGCACACAAAGCATAAGGTTAAAACTGCAAGCAAAGGCAGAGCCAGAAGCATGGCTTTCGGAAACAGAAAGCACAACCGTAAACTAAAAGGATACGGGGGGAAACGCGCAGGCGAAAAAACAGTAAAAAAACAGGGAAAAAGGCAGAAAATAATTCTTACCTGCGAAGTATGCAAGAAGAAGCAGGAAAGGATTATCGGCGGTAGAACGATGAAAAAAATAGAATTCAAATAGGTGTAGATATGGAAAAATTCATTAAGGTTAAAT
The DNA here is from genome assembly GCA_016935455.1 of Microcaldota archaeon. Classification (GTDB taxonomy): domain Archaea; phylum Micrarchaeota; class Micrarchaeia; order Anstonellales; family Bilamarchaeaceae; genus JAFGQX01. The sequence continues at coordinate 5,782 of JAFGQX010000059.1, read as the reverse complement.
GTTCCGCATGCGGTGAAGAAAAAACCGTTTTTTATGCGGCTTCAAGGAAGGTAGTATGCAGCTGCGGCCAGATTCTTTCAGCCCCCACAGGTGGAAGAGCGGCTATTATAGGAGAAAAAACTGAATAGGTGTTATATTGGCTGAATTTCCAGAGATAGACGAACTTGTAACTGCCGTTGTCAAAAAGATACTTCCTTACGGCGCTTTCTGCTATCTTCCGGAATACAACATTGAAGCGTTTATGCATGTTTCCCAGGTTTCAAGCGGCTGGGTCAAAAACATCCACGAATTTATTTCAGAAGGCCAGCGCCTGACGGTGAAAGTACATCATCTTGACAAGGAAAAGAATCAGGTGGACATTTCCCTTAAAAGAGTGACTGAAGATGAAAAAAGAAAAAAACAGGAGCAGATAAGGCGGGAAACAAGAGGCGCCAAACTTCTTGAATTTGCAATTAAAAACTCCGGTTCAAAGGATTCGTTTGAGGAAGTCAAAACAGAAATTATTGAAAGCTATGATGATATTTTCGCTCTTTTTGAGGATGTGCATGAAAACGGAAAAAAGATTCTTGATGATTTTAAATTCTCAAAAAAATTAAAAGACGAGATAGATACGATAGCTTCAACATCAATAAAAAAACCCGAAGTCGTGCTTGAAGGCGAGGTAACTCTTTCATGCCCGGAAAGTTCAGGAGTTGAAAAAATAAAAGATGTCCTCATTATTGATGACAAAGACATCTCAATTCATTATCTCGGCGCACCCAGATATAAAATTACCCTGAAAGCTCCGGATTATAAAAGCGGAGAAAAAAAACTTTCTTCACTAATCTTACAGCTTGAAAAAAAATCCAAAAAAAGCGGTTGTATCTTTAAGTTTGAAAGGGCGTCTTCTTGAAAAAAATCTTCAGATGTTTGGTCTGCGGTGTTTATACGCTTAATTCCCTGCACTGCGGAAGTAAAACTAAGTCAGTTCACCCACCACCTTTTAATCCTAACGATGCTTATGCATATTATAGAAGAAAAATGAAGGGGTTGTTATGAAAGATACAGCAATTGTTGAAAAAACAGAATTAAAATTAAAAAATGCTTATCTTGTTGTCGGTCTTCCGGGCATTGCCCTTATAGGAAAAACTGCTTCTGATTATATGATCAAAAAACTAAAAGGAAAAAAGGTAGCGGAGCTTTATTCCCATCATTTTCCCCACCAGGTTTTTATGTCAAAAAAAGGAACGCTTAGGCCGATTAAAAATACATTCTATCATGTTAAAATTGCCAAAAAGGATTTGATAGTTCTTGTAGGTGATGTTCAGGCAATAACTTCTGTGGGCCAGTATGAAATCACGGGAAAAATACTTGACTACTGCCAGAAAATAGGTGTGAAGACAATCATTACCATAGGCGGTTATTCCAGCGGAAGACTTGAAGGAAATCTCAGAGTGTTCGGCTTGACGACAAACAAACTGCTCATCCCTAAGCTTGAAAAGGCAGGCGCTATTTTCGGAGTTGCAAAAGGCTCAATAGTAGGCGCGGCAGGCCTCCTTCCCGTATTCGGAAAAATAAGGGGTCTTGACGGCATATGCCTTCTCGGGGAAACCCACGGCGCATATGTGGATGCAAGCTCGGCAAGAGACATACTGAAAGTTCTTATGAAATACCTTGACTTCCAGCTTGACCTTGCACAGATAGAACAGAAAGCAAAAGAAGGAGAAAAAATAGTCAAAAAAATTGAAGAGGAACTTAAGAGAACATCTGTCCAGCTTCCGCCTCCGGAGGCCGGGAGGAAGGATGTTTCATACATAAGATAGATTTTTTATCTTTTCTTATCTTCTTTTTACCCATGAAAGGCCAACTTTCTGCAGAGATGCTGATTCTTCTTGCAGTTGTCCTTGCAATTGTTGCACTTGTTGCATACCAGCTGGTTGGGACTGCTGAAAAAGCACAGCAAAGTGTAAACACACAGTCAGAAGAACTTCTGGAAGATGTAGATTCTTTTTCCAAGGGAGATGCCGGCGATTTTTGTACTTCTGATGAGGACTGCAAGTCCGGAAACTGCAATCTGGAAGAAAAAGTGTGTGAATGAAAGCTCAGGTTTCCCTTGAGTATATATTTCTTCTTTTGGTTTTCTTAGTTGTTATCTCAATTTCCTTAAGCGCCCTTTATGAGATAAGAAAAACTGCCGAAGCATACAAAGAGTATTATTCTTTCCAGTCAGAAACTGAACGAGTTGATTCTGCAGTCAGAAATGTATGTTCTATGGGTCCGGGTTCATCATTTAAACTGGATATTGAAATGATTGATGAACTTGAATGCGGCGACTCCGAAATTATCTTTAAGTATTCAGGTAGAACTATTTCAAAATCTTATTCCTGCGCTGTAACTGCCTGTTCAGTATCAAAAGAAATCACAGTTAAAAATCAGGAAGGGAAAATATCCGTTAGTTAATAATAAAAATATTGAATCGCAGTATATTGTATGCTTGAAGTGATCACCCTCATCATCAGCGTTGTCGGAATGGGTTATTTTGGAAACAAGGCAGTAGAAAGAGCAGAGCACCTTGCCCTTGTTTTTGGAGTCCCCACAATCTTCATAGGCCTTTTTGTGGTTTCAATAGGGACAGACCTTCCGGAAGTTTTCAATTCAATAGTATCTTCAGTTCTCGGCCACGGGGACATAAATGTAGGCGATTCTCTCGGTTCATGCCTTGTGCAGATAAGTCTGGTTTTAGGACTCCTCCCGTTTCTTGCTTCAAAAGTAGATATGAAAAATATAAACATCTGGGCTCTTATTCCAATAACCCTTATTGCATTTCTTTCCCTTTTTATCCTAATTTCGGACGGGTCTATAACCCGCCTTGACGGTTTTCTTTTAATCTCCACTTTTTTTGTTCTTGCATACCTTATGCGCAGAGGAACTCATAAGATTGAAAGAATTATAGAAAAAAGAAATCAAGTTATAAAAAACTCAATAATTCTTATCCTGCACTTTGCAATGGTCGGTTTTTTCGCCTATCTTGCCATAGATTCAATAGTCTCTCTTTCAGGCAGGTCCAATATCCCGGAATTTTTCATAAGTTTTTTTGTCACTTCAATAGGAACATCTCTCCCGGAACTCGCGGTATCGACAGTTGCAATAAGAAGAGGAAAACCTGAAATCGCAGTTGGAAACGCAATTGGAAGCACCATCTTTGATGCAACATTTTCAATTGGAATAGGACCGCTGATAGCTCCAATATCAATTACTGCAGTATTTGTGGACATTCTTATACCTTTTGTCGCATTTGTTTCTCTTTTTGTACTATTCTTTTTAGCATTAAGAAAAAAACTCGGAAAACTGGAAGGCGTTGTTTTGATATTTCTATATCTGCTTTCTTACTTTGCTTTGGTTTATTTCGGGATTGTTTAACTTTCTTCCAGTTCCAGCTCCTTTTTTACATTCTGAATAAATTCATCCACTATTTTTCTTGCCTTCCCTGCAAAGTTATGGAGCCTGTTGAATATCTTTTGGTACATCTGTTTTCTCTCTCCACTGTTTTCAAAGAAATAGCTTCTTTCAAGAACCTGGACAAATTTGCCTGCAATTTCCGTAATTTCATCCGGCAGGCTTGCGAGGATATACACACTTCGCCTTAACCTTGTTTCCTTAGCTGCATCGGGATTAATCATTGTTGCGATCAAAAAACCCGGATGCGGAAGCCTTACAAAAATATCCTCATCATTCCCTATATTCACTACTCTTGCTTCATCGAAATCCTGTTTTGTTACTTTAACTGTTCCGATGTTTCCAATAAATATGTCTACATCTTCAAGGGCACCCAACCCCGAATGTTCAGGAAAGTAGTATACTTCCATTTCACTCAGTTTGTTGTTGACAACAGGCACTGCACCCATAGAACCCATTCTTCTTTCATTTATCTCAGTCATTTTTCTTTGGTCTGCTTTTGATTTTAAGTGTTCAGGTAGGCCTTTAATTACTATATCAATATCAGTGGTGAGTATCCCCGCAGTTTTACAGGTAAATTCACTGCCGGCATAAAATCTGAATGCAACCCCGCCCACTATCATAGGCTGTATGTTTCGTTTGGAAGCAGATTTGCACATTTTTAGAGTTCTTTCAAAAATCTTCATTTCCCTCTTTGGAAAGCTAGTTCGTTTTAGAACCTCTCCTTTATCCATCCTGCGTGTTTTCCCCTCTTTAAACATCAGTTTTGCCATACTAATAATATGCATAAAAGAGTTTTTAAATGTTGTTTTTTGTGTAATTTAGTGTTTTAATGCAAGAAAACTAAGCGCAAAACTGAACTTATCAGACCAAATTAAAAAAAGCGCCTCCGCCGGGATTTCCGCATCCTGAGAATTATCTCAGGGTTTTGAGCCACTACTTTTGCCATTTAAAAGACAGAAGTCAAAAGTGGTGTTCGAACCCGGGTCGCGAGAGTGACAGTCTCGTATGCTAACCACTACACTACAGAGGCGTATCAAATTCCGTTTATACAACGGAAAGAATAAAAATCCCGCCGGCCAGATTTTCTTTCTTCAAGGATAATTAAATTATCCCGTTTAAAGTTTCGAACTAGCAACCTATCGGTTACCGCGATCGTTTTTTTCAGCAAAAATGCTGAAACACAGACTACAGCCGATCGCTCTACCATTGAGCTACGGCGGGATAGTAAAGATTTATTTTCCATGTATCTTTTTAAAAATCTTCACCTTGTATTTTTTTCATGGTCAGATATCTTTTGTTTGATATTGATGACACTCTTTTCCCTTCTTCCGAGTTTGCGCACCTTGCAAGGAGCAATGCGATAAATGCAATGATTGCAATGGGTCTTGATGAAAAAAAGGAAACGCTTATGCACGAGCTTTATGATATCATCCAAAAGAAAGGGTCAAACTACCAGTATCATTTCAATGACCTGTGCAACCGGTTTGGAAAAAGAAAAGAAAAAGCAAAATTAATTGCTGCAGCGGTTTCAGCCTATCACAATACAAAATCATCAATACAGCCCTTTCCTGAAGTTCCTATCACTCTTCTCCAGTTAAGAGACAAAGGTTACAAACTTTATATCGCCACAAACGGAGATGCTGTCAAACAGTGGGACAAATTAATCCGCCTAGGCATCGCCCTTTATTTCGAGGACGTATTTGTATCCCAGGAATTAAAAGTGGAAAAAAGCCCTCTGTTTTTTGAAAAAGTTCTTCAGAAAATAAAAGCAAAGCCGGAAGAATGTGTAATGGTTGGAGACAGGCCGGATGCGGATATTAATCCAGCAAAAAAATCAGACATCATTACAGTTCGGGTTAGGAAGGGAAAACATTCAAAGCTAAAATCAAATGCCGACTATGAAATCACAAGATTTTCAAAGCTTTTAAATACAATCAGGAAAATTGAGAAGAAATAAGTTTAAAAATTTCCAATGTGTTATTCTAAACCAAAGCCCCGTAGTCTAGGCCGCTTTTGTTTTACTTCAAAAGTGCGGACAATGGTCAAGGATGTCAGGCTTTGGACCTGAAGACCCCAGTTCAAAGCCCGTTTTGATTAATGTTTTCTAAAGCCAAAACGGGTCTCCAAAAGGCCTGAGGCAAATCTCAGGAGAGGAAATCTGGGCGGGGCTATCTTTTCTCCCATATTTCTGCTATTCTTCTGCCTTTAGCAGTTTTATTTCTGCATTTACTCTATGGGCGCGCCTCAGAACAAACCCCGTTCACGCCGGCCAATATCTTTTCTCCCATATCTCTGCTATTCTTCTGCCTTTAGCAGTTTTATTTCTGCATTTACTCTATGGGCG